>JANQML010000146.1 GCA_028280105.1 Desulfobacula sp.
GGCAACCTTGGCGCCTTGAAGCTGGAACCTTCACGCTTTTTGCAACGATGAGGTTAATTGACCAGTGCCTTGGCCAGCTTTGATGCAGACCCGGCATCGGCTGCAAACCCGTCTGCACCGATTTCATCGGCAAATGCCTGGGTGACGGGAGTCCCGCCGACCATGATTTTAACCCGGTCTCTTAAACCGGCCTCAACAATGGCATCGACGGTCTGTTTCATCATGGGCATGGTCGTTGTCAACAGCGCTGACAGGCAGACGATCCGTGCATTCTTTTCCTTGATCTGAGTGATAAAATCTTCCGGTGCAATATCCACGCCGACATTGTGGACTTCCATTCCCGAACTTTCCATCATCATGGCCACAAGGTTTTTCCCAATGTCGTGGAGGTCGCCTTTAACCGTACCGATCAACACGCTGGCACCGGTGCCGGACTCGTCATCACCCAGCATGGGTTTGAGAATTTCGACACAGCTTCCCATGGTCTTGGCTGCCATGAGGACTTCGGGAATGAACATATCCCCGTTTTCCATTTTTTCTCCCACTACATCCATACCGGCAATCAAACCGTTGTTGAGAATATCACCGGCCGGTGTATCCTGTGCCAGTGCAGCGTTGACCAGGTCGATAAGTTTTGCCTCGTCACAGGATACCAGTGCGTTTGTCATTTCATTGAAATCTGTCATTTTTTTCTCCTTTACGCGTGATCTTAAAAATCGTGTTTTATTTTGATGGCACCTTATATACGGCCTGTTTCCGTGTATTGATATAATCAAGCAGTGCGTTTTCCAGCTCTGTCTCCAGCTGGGGTATGTCATATGCAGCCAGGCGTTCGATCAAGAGTTCGGCAGCCCGTTCATCAATCCTTTTTGCCCCGTTTGCCTTCCATTTGGCCTGTTCCTGTTTGTTGAAAAGGTCTGTGGAATAAAATGCCGTTCGGCAATTTTTCAAAGTGGCAGGGTCCATGAGATAATTCCCCCCGATACCGACGCCCTGGATGGATTCGACATTGATTTCTTCCTCACTGATCTCCATGGGAGTCATCATCCCGCGGACCATTCCGCAGATCTCTTCGTCTATGAGCCACTTTTCCAGGCTGTTACCGATATAGGTTCCCATCATACCGCAGGAATGGAGTATAAAATTGGCACCGTTTCTTACGGACGTGGACAAAGAGAGCACGCTTTCCGCCAGCGCCTGTGCATCCGGAACAACCGCGTCCGTCAGGGAGCCGCCCGTGCGGCAGGGCAGGCTGTAATATCGTGCCAGCTGGGTGGTGGCTGAATTGATGATATAGGTTTCAGGTGCTCCAATTATGGCAGCTCCGGTTTGCATATTGGTTGGACAGGACGTGGTGCCGTAAATCACCGGGGTACCGGGCCCTGCCAGTTGGACCAGGACCAGACCGGCCAGGATCTCGGCATTCATGAGGGCGAGAAGCCCGGGAAGTTTAACCGGGCCGGAAGTCCCTGCCATAATCATATTGGCGATGATCACCGGCTGCCGGTAACGGGCGTATTCGATAATGGAACCTGCCATTTCATCTGCAAACTGCAGCGGGGACAGGGGATTGACCAGCCCCACGACCACAGGCATCTCCTTGAGCTTTTCTTTGCCGCCGAACAGAATACCGGCCATCTCAATGGTATCCTTGGCTGCCTGCCGGGTATCGGTACTGCCGATAAACGGTTTGTCACAAAGAGCCATGCCGGAAAAAAGCATATCCAGGTAGGCAGTTTCCGTTGGAACATCAGCGGGTTCGATATGTTTGAACCCGTTCATATTGATGTGTTTTGAGGTGTGGACCAACTTACAGATCGTATCATAGTCCGCTATGGTGCCCGGCCGTTGATCCCCGTTGCGTTCGCAGATAAACGGTGCACCATAAGTCGGTACAAACACCCATTCGTCTTCACCAATACAGAGACTTTTTTCCGGATTACGGGCCGTGAGTTTAAATTGGGCCGGTGATGTTTTCAATGCATTTTTGACCTGTTCTTCAGAAAAGAAGACGGTTTTTCCTTTGGTTTTAAATCCGTTTTTATTAAAAAGTTCAATGGCTTCTGGTTCGTTAAACGCCACACCGGTTTTATTCAGGATTTGCATGGAGGCATCATGGATACGAAACAGCTCTTTTCGGGTCAAGGTCTGCATGCGATCATACATTGTATGAGTTCCTTTCATTGGAATCGGTTATCGCGGTCTTAAGAGATTCTTTTTTACGCAGTCCATCCCGTATGAGGGCTTTGATCAGGGCAAAACCCATGAGGACCATGATGGCGGAAAAGGGTAAAGCCCCTAGAAGCATAGCGGATTTGATGGCATCAAGACCGCCTGCCAGAAGCAGAACCGTTATGACCAGTGTAATCATTGTTCCCCAGAAAAGAATATGTTTTTTCCCTTTTTTCCGGTCATCTCCGCCGGATAGGATGGTGTTGATAATCAGAACGCCGGAATCTGCCGAAGTGATCAGGTAAGTCATGAGCAGAACAACGACCATGATGGTCATTCCCTTTGCTATGCCGGATGAGAGCATAACGCCAAAGGTGGCGAAAAGCTGGGCTTCCTGGCCGGCATTCAGAATGGCACCGCCGGCTTTCCCAGTCAATTCAAGATCAATGGCTGTCCCGCCGACAAAAGTGAACCAGATAAAACACATCAGTGCCGGTACCATCATGGTCCCTATGACATATTCACGAATCGTTCTGCCCTGGGAGATCCTGGCAAAAAAGAGCCCGACAAACGGGGCAAAAGCAATCCACCAGGCCCAGTAAAAAACGGTCCACCAGACAGATTGCCATTTGTAGAGGGTGGCTGCGGGCTCTGAACCGGAGTTGGGCCAGTATGTCATGGCCTGGACAGGAAAGTTGACCATATAATCCCATAGCCCCAGAAACAGAGATTTCATGGCAACAACCGGTGAACCGAATATTAGAAAAAATGCCAGAAGTCCGAACGAGAGTATCATATTGAGATTGGAGAGCCATTTGATGCCTTTGCCCACACCGGAAACGGCGGATATGACGGAAGCACCCATAATGATAAATAGACCGATGATCATGGCGGTGTTTGTGGGAGACCCGTCATTGGATATCATCCATTCGGCACCGATGATGGTGTGTACCCCGGATGCAAACTGTGTAATACCATAGCCGATGGTAACGGCAATACCCAGAATGGTGGCAATGACAGCCGTAATATCAACGACATCGCCCAGGGTCCCTTCCAGTCTTTTGCCGAACAGAGGCGTGAGGCCGGACCGGATGGTCAATGGCAGATTACGGTTGTAAGAAAAGAATGCAAGGACCAGTCCCACAAGACCGTAACATCCCCAGGCCGTGAGTCCCCAATGAAAAAAGGACCATTTATATACGGACCGGAGGGTCTCCTGGGTTTTGGGCGCCACAGCACCCATGATGGTATCAGGGTTGCTGGCAAAATGATAAATCGGTTCGGCTGTGGAAAATGTCAGCATGCCGATACCCATTCCGGCGCCGAACATCATTGAGAACCATGAAAATGTTTTGAATTCAGGCTTGGCGTCTTCACCCCCCAGCCGGACGCTTCCCATGGCAGGAAAAGCGGCCAGCGCTAGGCAGAGAAAAACGACAAATGCCATGGCATAAATGTACCAGGGGCCAAAGGTTTCAAAAGACCAACCTTGAATTTTCAAAAGCAGGGTTCCCGTCTCTTTTGAAAAGAAGACGGCACATAAAACCAAAAGACCGATAATCGCTTTGGATCCAATGGTCACTGTCTGATTAAATCCTTTGTAAAATCCTTTTTTTGCAAGGGTGATGCTAAGATGGGTTACAGGTGATGGGATCGCCATTAAAACCTCCTCGTTTTTTTATCAGAAATAAAAATTACAAAACACGATTCTGATTTTCTGCAAAACACATACCGGTTTTTTTTAAAAAAAGATGCGGGTTGTAACTCTGTTAATTTTAAAGGGGGTTGATGCGTTGATCTGTTTGGGTCGATCGATTGTTTTAAAATAAATTTAAAGTCATTAAAATATATTTTTAAATTGTAAAATATATTTTAATACTCAGGCAGAAATTCCGACCGGTTTATCTTGTATTTTTTTATTTTATAATTCATAAGCTGGGGAGAAATTCCGATCAGTCTGGCCGCATCAGAAGGCCTGCCATGTGTTTTTTCTAGCGCATTGCGAATTAATGACAATTCTTTTTCCGCTTTAACCTCGGAGAGAAAAGTCGATTCTTTTTGAACGTTTTTCTTGAACCGGTTTTTCTTTACAATGGTTTTTTCCTTTAAAAGAAGAGAGAGGTGGGGGGGCAAATGGTGGCTTTTTAGAATCTTTCCGTTGACAACAAGGTGCATCGCACTTTCTATGACATGCTCAAGCTCCCGGACATTCCC
>JANQML010000219.1 GCA_028280105.1 Desulfobacula sp.
ATTTGACGCGGTGGACGTTGCCGGGGCAAACGGCGGTGTCGTATTGGTTTCCGGTCAAAACGGCGGACCCGGCAACACACCGTCAAACGAAGTAAAAGAGTATGAGGTCTCTTTTCCGGAAACCGGCACCTATCAGATCTGGATGCGGGGAAGAGGCGTTGACGGCTCCCAGGATTCCATGTTCTTTGCTGTTGATGATGATGACAGAAACGACAACGATACATGGAAGGCTTGGAATTTCAACGATATCCACAATAGCTATATCTGGACATCTTCCATGCAGGTGGGGGGGGATAACACGTTTGAAATAGACCGGACCGGCACCCACACCGTAAAGATAGCCATGCGCGAAAGAAATTCATCCATCGACGGGTTTTATATCACCAAGGGAAGTGAAACACCTACCGATGCAACCGTTCCGGCAGATGTAACCCGCATCAGTCCCAAAAACGGCTGTGCAGGAGCTTTCTGGACGGTGGATCCCGGCACCCTGGGGCCCACCTGTTTTTCAGGATACAATGCCGAATCCGTCTCTTTTACCCTTACAAATATCGGAACCGATGACGATATTTCAAATGCATCCGTAACCGCTGATCAGACCTGGATCTCTTTTGACAATACTACAATTCCGGAACTGGATGTAGACGATTCCCATACCGTCACGGTCTCTTTTCAGACAGCGTCGCTCCCCATTGGAACACATACGGCGGAAATAACCATCACCGGTGCTGCCAACAATTCCCCTGTAAAAATTCCGGTCACCTTGTTGGTTAAAGATGTCCCGTCCACGGCTGCATGCGGGGAGATTCCCCTCTATGCGGAAAACCTGATCAATCCGGCCATCATGGTGCAGCTGGATACCTCAGGCAGTATGAGTAACCAGATGTCCATCGGGGGAGGAGAGACCATGAGCCGGATCGATATTGCCGAGGATGTTCTCAAAGAGGTCTTTCTCGACCGCACCATTGCCTGGGGATTTGCCACCTGGGCCGGCGGAAACGGCAATGCATCGGACAGTGATAACGCCCCCACCTATTACACCAATTACCGGGTGGGGATCAGCAAGCATGATGACGATCACCAGGCAACACTTCAGGCAAAGGCGGATGACGGATCCCCTTCGGGCTGGACACCGCTTGTCCCGTCCATGCGGGGGGGACTGGAGTATTTTAAAAGCAACCGGATAGACAGCCATTATAAAAAAAAATATACCAGCATTTCCTGCCAGCCCCGTATCCTGGTCATTGTCACGGACGGATTGGGAAACACGGGTACAAACAACTCCAAAATCGATGCTGTGGTTGAAGACCTGATCGACGAAGGTATCTCTGTTGTGGCGGTCGGTTTCGGCCTGTCAAACGCCACCCAGCTGGACCGGATTGTTCAAAAAATGCAGACAGCCGGAGAGGCCGATGATGAGGACACCCTTTATCACCTGCACAATGAAAACGCAGAAGGTACGGCAGTCCCTTTCATGGCCCAGAACCGGCAGGAGTTCATCAATGCCATGAACAGTATCGTCTCCAATGTCAAGGCCCAGATCTTCCACGGATCATCACCGGCACCGACCACCTCTGTGGATAACGGTTCGATTCTTTTGACAGCCTCTTTTGATGCATCCAACTGGACCGGAAATATCACGGCAACCCAATTCAACTTTTATACCGGTGTGCTGGAAACCGATCATCTCTGGCAGACCAAAGAAGAGATGACCGGAACCGTGAACGGGTTTATTTTCGATAACGCGGCACCGGATAAGATCAGTATATACACTGACAGCTCCATTGACGGGGATAATTTCCTGTGCAAACCCATGGGCGACATTATCAATTCAACACCGGCTATTGTCGGCGCACCGCCTTTTTTCTATGATTTTGACGACTATTTTGACTTTAAATATAATGAACGCGTCCGGTACAGGGAGGAGCTGGCCTATGTCGGCGCCAATGACGGCGCGCTCCATGCCTTTAAAATGTCAGACGGAACCGAAAAATGGCGGTTCTATCCTGAGAGTGTCAAGGCAAAGATGGCATTGGCAAAAACAAGCCCTGCCGATGATATGTGCTCCCCCTCCTATTGCCATAAGTTTCTGCTGGACGGATCACCGGAACCGGCCGATATATATGTAGACGATACCATCAAATGGCGGACCGTGCTGACCACCGGGCTGGGCCGAGGCGGCAGCGCTTTCTTTGCTTTGGATGTGACCTATGGCGAGGATTTTGACGCAGCGGGCAAACCATTGGACGGCGGCGGAATCCTGGACGTTAAATCCGGTTTTTTATGGGAATTTACCGGTGCGGATGATCCCGAACTCGGCCTGGCCACGTCCTGGCCCATTATCGAACGGGTCTCAGATCCGGCCGGAACCGGATGGGTGACGGTTTTCGGCTCCGGGTCCGCTGAAACGGAGATTCTCCAGACGGAGAAGGAGGCCTACCTCTTTGCCGTGAACAGCTGGGACAAGGGAAAGGTATGGATGGACGACACCGGTTATGTTTATAAAATCAAACTGGCTGCCGGAACACTGAAAAATGACCGTCCGTCTCCTCCCCTGGCTGTGGACACCCAATCGGACGGGTATCTGGCCGACCGGATCTATATTGGAAACCTGTACGGGAATATGTACCGGGTAAGGGATATCGGAATTACACAAAAACCGGTTTCAGAACTGTTATACGATGCTGAAAATACGGATCATGCCGCACCGGTTACGGCAAAAGCCATGTATGCCTATGCCGGGGACAATGATATCTGGCTCTATTTCGGAACCGGACGGTACATGGAACAAATTGATAAATCAACAGATTATCAACAGTCTTTTATGGGATTGTTTGATGAAGAAGGCAGTTCGTCCCCATATAAAGAGGGCGATCTTGTAAAAATAGAGACCGAAATAATCGAAGCCTATGCACTGGATGAAAACGACGACCCTGTAGACCTTAACGGTGACGGATCCATTGATCCGAACGATTTAATGCAGTATCGAACCATATCCTGTTCCTCCCCGGATGAAGAGGGGCGATGCAACCCGGAAAACAAATCCTGGATGCTCAAACTGGCAAAAACATCCGGAAGCCCCAGTGAGAGGGTCATCTCCCAACCGCTGGTACTTGGCGGCATTGTCTTTTTCACCACATTCATACCGGATGGAGACATCTGTGAAGGAAACGGGGATACATGGCTCTTTGCCGTGGACTGGACAAGCGGCGGATTTGTGACCGACGAAGTGTTTGATACAAACGCCAGCGGGACGTTTGAAGATGCGGATAAAGCGGTAAAAGAGGTCGGCGGCGAGAAAAAAAAGGTGGCAGGAATCTATATCGGGACCGGAAAGCCATCCGGGGAGCTTGTGGTGTACAACGATATTCTTTATGTCGGCACAACCAATCAGCCCCCCAAACCGATCAAGGTGAACATACCCAATCTGAAGACACAGCTTCGATCCTGGAGACAATAGGCGATTAACTTTTACAGAAATTAAGGAATATTATGAAAAACCATCTCTTTTTATTCTGCACAATAAGCGTTTTACTGCTTTTACCGGGTATGGCATTTTCAGAGGAAGCCCCTGATTACAGGGAGCTGACCGGCATTGTTTTCGAGTGGACCCCCAACGGGGATATGATCCAGATCGAAAATCTGACTATTTCCGGCATCAAGTCGGTCTGGCTGGATGAAGGTAAGGGGGATGAGGGGCTGATCAGAGTAAACAAAAGCTATATAAAAGAAGGTAAACTGGCAAGAGCCCTGTTATTGGATAAGGACCGGAACGGACTCTGGATTGCGGAAAAAATCATTGTTTTTTCCGGCAAAGGACTGGATGATGTCATGAAAAGACTTACCCGAAAACAAAAAAGGGTATTGTCAGGAGAATGAATGACCCGAACCGTGTGTTACTCGGCCTTATCCAACCGGTAACGCATGGATCGAAGGCTTAAGCCCAGATAATCGGCAGCCTTGCTTTTATTGCCGCCGGCAAGCGCCATGGCCTTTTTTAAATAGGCCTGTTCAATGGTAGACAGAACAACATCCAAATCCACGCCCTGCTCCACATCGTCCAGATCAAAGCGATGCCCTTTTACGCCTTCGATCCACCGCCTCTTTTTATGCATGGAGATGGTCAGGCTTTCAGGCAGGATAATATTGGTGGATGAGAGGGCCACAGACCGCTCAATCAGATTTTCAAGCTCCCGCACATTGCCGGGAAAACTGTATTTGTTTAAAAAATCAATGGCATAGGAAGAGAGCTTCACAATATCTTTCTGCATCTGGGTGGAATATTTTTCAGCAAAATGCTTGGCCAGCAGCTCCACATCCCCTTTCCGGTCCCGCAGCGGCGGCACCTTGATGGGAATCACATTGAGCCTGAAAAAAAGATCCTCCCTGAAGTTGCCTTCAATCACTTCCTGTTCCAGCTTCTTATTGGTGGCTGAGATAATCCGGATATCCACCTCGATCTCGTTGGTTCCCCCCACCGGCTTGAAAGATGTCTCCTGGACCGCCCGGAGCAGTTTGACCTGGAGAATGGGAGATAACTCACCGATCTCATCTAAAAAGATGGTGCCGGTATTTGCCGCTTCAAACAACCCCTGCTTGTCACTCACCGCACCGGTGAACGATCCTTTGACGTGACCGAAAAACTCGCTTTCGATCAGTGTATCCGGAATGCCCCCGCAGTTGACGACGATAAAGGGCTGGTCCTTCCGGTCTGAATTCTCGTGAATGGCCCGGGCAATCAACTCTTTGCCCGTGCCGCTCTCCCCGGTGATCAGGACATTGGTCTTGGTGGAGGAGATCTGTTCAATCCGTTTATAAATGGCCTGCATGCCCGGGCTTTTACCGATGATCCGGTTAAAGTGGATGTTGTCCCGCAGTTCGGATGTGGTCTTCTCCTTCTCCTGGTCCAGGGTTTTGAGCTCAATCGCTTTGGCGATGGTCTGTTTGAGTTCATTGTTGTCAAAGGGTTTCGGCACAAAATCATATGCCCCTTCGTTCATGGCTTCCACGGCAATTTCCGTGGTGGAATAGGCGGAGATCATGATGACGATGGTTTCTGAATTTTTTTTCTTTGCCTCCTTGAGTACCTCAAGGCCGGTAATATCTCCCAGACGGATATCGGACAGAATCAGATCGTAACTGTTTTTTTGGATCATCTTTACAGCCTGTTTGCCGTTTTTGGCATCTGTGACCGCATATCCTTGCTTGGACAGAAAGACATCGAGAAACTCCCGCATACTGGTTTCATCATCCACCACGAGAATCCGTTGTTTCCGATTCATGGGTTCCGCCTTGTTATGTTTTAATCATCATCTATTGTTCAGGCCGGTTCGTCCTGATACACCACCCGACCGTTCACCAAAGTCGTTACGGCACGGCCCTTCACCTTAAAACCGCCGAACGGGGTGTTCCGGCTCTTGGATAAGAAGGTCTCCGGATCAACCGTGTACTCATCTTCCAAATCGATAAGAGTCAGATCTGCCGGATTTCCCGGTTTGATATCATTGTCGATATGGATCAGGTCTGCCGGATTTTTGGACATTTTTACCACCAGGTCTTCAAGGGAGAGATGGCCCTCCTGAACCAGTTTAAGGCTTAAGGATAGAGAGGTTTCAAGCCCCAAAATACCAAAGGCGGCCCGGTCAAACTCCAGATCTTTTTCCACGATTGAGTGAGGGGCATGGTCTGAAGCGATCAGGTCAACAGTACCGTCAATTAACCCGTCAATCACGGCCTGTTTATCGGCAGCGGATCGCAGGGGCGGGTTCATCTTAAAATTAGTATCATACCCTTTGATATCGCCATCGGTCAAGGTAAAGTAATGCGGTGCGGTTTCGCAGGTGACCTTTGTTCCTCTCTTTTTGGCCTGGCGGATGGCTTCAATGGATTCGGCCGTACTGATATGACAGAAATGGACCGGAGCATGGGTGAGTTCGCTCAGGGCAATATCTCTGAGCACCATGATACTTTCGGCGGCATTTGGTATCCCCTTGATCCCGGAAAGGGTTGAAAAGGTTCCTTCATTCATGGCCCCGCCCGCTGCCAGGCTTAACTCTTCAGCATGGACAAAGACCGGCAGATCCAACCCGTTGCAGTATTCAAGGGCGCGGCGCATCAGATTGGCATTTTCAAGCGGACGCCCGTCATCGGTGACCGCCACAATACCGGCCGCTTTCATATCAAAAATTTCAGCCAGATTCTTACCCAGCGATCCGCTGGAAATGGCCCCGGCAGGATAGACCTTTGTCCCGCCCAGTTCTGTTGCCCGGTTGATGATGAACCGGGTGATCTGGCTGTTGTCATTCACCGGCTGGGTATTGGGCATGGAACAGACCGCGGTGAATCCCCCCCGGGCAGCCGCCTTCAACCCGGTTTCAATGGTCTCCTTGTACTCATGACCCGGTTCTCTCAAATGGACGTGGATATCGATCAACCCCGGGACAACAACCCTGCCGGAAGCATCTATCACCCGGGTATCTGCCGGCACCGTTTCCGCCGGATCGATAACCGCCTCAATCCGGCCGTCTTTAATCAGAATATCCTTTTTGCCATCGATCTTTCCCGGGTCAAGCACCTGCCCGTTTTTAATCAGCATCTGCATGTCTGCTTCCTCCTGCGACCAGATAAAACAAGGCCATCCGCAAGGCAACACCGTTGGTCACCTGCTCTAAAATAATCGAACCGGCCGAATCCGCCACCTCACTTGAGATTTCAATCCCCCGGTTCATGGGCCCCGGGTGCATCACCAAAGCGTCTTTTTTGGCCAGTGCCAGCCGCTCTTTATTCAGCCCGAACAGACGGGCGTATTCCCGTTCACTGGGAAAGAGAACACTTCCCTGGCGTTCCTTCTGGATACGGAGCATCATCACCACATCCGCCCCTTCCACACACGCCTCAATGGTGGGGGCAACCGTGCACCCCAACGTTTCAATCCCCTTGGGTATCATGGTACCGGGCGCACAGATGGAAACGCGGGCACCCATCTTTGAAAAACCGATGATATCGGACCGTGCCACCCTGGAGTGGGCAATATCCCCGATAATGGATACGTTCAAACCCGCCAGCTCCCCTTTCCTTTCCCGCACACTGAGCATGTCCAGCAGGGCCTGGGACGGATGGGCATGGATGCCGTCTCCGGCATTGATTACCGATGCATTCACCCGCCTGGCGATCAGGTGGGGAGCACCCGAGGACGGATGACGCAGGACAATGACGTCCGGCCGCATCGCCTCAAGGTTTTTCGCCGTATCGATCAATGTCTCGCCCTTGACAATACTGGACGAACCCTTTGAAATGGACAGACAGTCAGCAGACAACCGCTTGGCAGCCGTGTCAAACGACAGCTTTGTCCGGGTTGAAGGTTCCTGAAAAAAAAGGACAATGGTTTTTCCCCTTAAGGTGGGTACTTTTTTCACCGGCCTTTCTGAAATCTCTTTCATCCCCTGGGCCGTATCCAGGATCATGGAAATTTCACGGGGTTCCAAAGAGTCGATATCGAGTATATCCTTTTTCGTAAACCGCATGTTGATCCCCTATCTTAAAATATCTCCGATCCGATTCCATCGGACACCAAATTTATCTCTATTCCATGACCAGTAAATGATAAATGCTTTACCCTTAATGGTCTTTAGATCTACAAACCCCCAGAAACGACTGTCATGGCTGTTGTCCCGGTTGTCTCCCAGGACAAAGAGCTGACCCTGCGGTACACTGATTTTTTCCAGATTATCCCTTGGGCTCAGGTTTTGCGGGTAGGTCCGGTGATCCTTAAATTCCGCATAGGGTTCTGCCGTTACCGGCTGGTCGTTTACATAGAGTTGCTTATCAATGATTTGAAGGGTATCCCCTTCGGTTGCCACCACCCGTTTAATAAAATCTTTTTTGGGATCTTCCGGATACTCAAAGACCACAATATCCCCTTTGACCGGATCTTTCACCGGAATCAGAACGGTTCCGCCGGTAAAGGGTATTTTCACACCGTAAATAAATTTATTGACCAGAATCTGATCACCGATCTGAAGCGTTTCCAACATTGAACCGGAAGGGATTTTAAAGGCCTGGATAACAAAGGTCCGAATGAACATGGCAATGATGATGGCAATAATAATCGCCTCGGTGTTTTCCCGCAATGCCCCCTTGGTTTTCTGTTTCGTCATAATTTTTCCTTATGGATCAATTTAATCGAATAATGGTATGGCTAATCGAACATTTGCACGGGCTGCGTGAGAAAGAATCTGGCATTCTGTATTGACTTTTTAAGCAAATCCGCGACTTTCCTTGCCTTTACCATACTGGACAGGGGAACCGTGGGAACGGTCTTCCCTTTGATGGTAATTTGTCCGCTTTTTAACTCCTTATAACTGATCCGGCCATAGGAATTTGATATTCCCGCCGGATAGTCATAGGCATAATCGACAATCTGGGTAAATAGCTGATCATCGGATACAGCGGTGTACTTTAATATTTCCTCATTCAAAATCGGAATGGGAATCCCCAGCCCGATGGACAGAGAGGTGCCGTATCCGCGAATGCTCTGCCCCACCAGCCATTCCGGTGTCATCTGTTTTAAATCCCCCTGGACGGCAATGGTGCCGGACGGTGCCAGCGGCACCCCGTTCAACCCGCGTTCCACATTACTTTTGTGCTGGGTTCCGGTCCAGGTGACATAGCCCTGACCGCCGCCCAGAAAGATCCGGGTTCCCACACCGATGGTCTTAAAATACGGATCATTTAATAGGGGACTCAACTCGCCGGCCGAGCAAAAGTTGGCATTCCCCATGTTGGGTTTCAAAGTTCCCATATACGTGTACTTAATCTTATCCGACCGGTTAATGGCACAATTATAGTTCTGGTATGCATTTCTCGGGTTGCACAACATGGCATTGGGAAGATCGGTGAGCCGGACATATTTTTTAATTTCCCGGTTGGGGTAACAGTCTGTCCCGTAGCTTTGCGCCTTGATTTCGATCTTCTTTCCCGCCACCAGATCCTGGATCACATGGGCACCGCCGTAATTAAATTCTCCGGGATGTATACTGTTCAGCGGATCATCTTCGATCACCTGAGTCGCACCCAGATAACAGTCAACCGCAGCCACACCCGAATATGCCAGCACGTCATTAAACAATGTCCGCGTGGTCCGGACCACAGGCTTGGACTGCCCGATATTGATGAACGCTCCGGAAGAACACATGGGGGCAAAGGTTCCGGTGGTCACCACATCCACCTTTTCCGCCGCCGCCACAATCCCGTCTTTTTTCGCAATATCGATCACCTCTTCGGCAGTGACCACCACGGCATTTCCCTCGGCTATCCGTTCATTAATCTGCGCTATGGTTTTATTGACTTTGAAATCACTCATGGCCGCCCTTGTTATATCCTAATTCTTTTTTATCTGTTTTACAGAATCGATTTTAGATGTGATATTGTTCTTGATCCAAGCCGGATCCCACCATTCCACGGGATTGACAAATACATTGTGAACGATCATGGAAAAATGGAGATGGTCTCCGCCTGCAAGGCCGGTCTGTCCGGTATACCCGATCTTTTCACCGATATTGACCATATCCTGCTCGCCGACTGTAATATCGTTTAAATGCGAGTAAAGACTGGCCAGCCCGAATCCGTGATCGATAATCACGGTTTTTCCGAATATGCCCACATCACCGGTAAAAATCACCCGTCCGGTATTGGCGGCCGGCACTTCGGCATGGGCGGTTGAAGCCAGATCGATTCCCAGGTGGGTGGACCGGTCAATTTCTCCGCCTTTAAATTTATAAATCCGATTGTCGGCAAACCCGGCCCGTCTCTGGGACCCCTTCAACCTCAGGAACCGGCCCTCCCAGTGTTTCTTCTGATCCGTATCCAAAGGAACGCTGAGCACCTTATCGACATTTGCCTTTCGGATCTCCCTGTTTATAAAAAGGTATTTATCCAGCAATGTTTCGTTTTCACCGGAAAAAGCCCCCTTTTTGGCACCGACATCAAATCCCGGGATCTTTTCATCCAAAAAGCCGTCTGAAATGTTCATCACATCGGTTTTAAACTTTTTATCCCTGATATAGTGGTGAAACCCCCGGGTGGTGATGTTGCCCGCCGGATCTTCGGCCACGACATTCATCCGGCTGCCCGGGCCCTGGGTGTGATCCAGGGCAAAAAATGCCACATGGATCTCTTTGTTTTCAAATAATCCGGAATGACCGGGAAAATAATTATCATCGACCCGGACCCCGCTTTGAATATTCTCTTCATAAATTTGATAGATGACCAGGCCGCTGCCGCCCCTTTCAATATTATGGCGTTTGCTCAATACCGTTACCTTGGGCGGTTTGGTGTCTATGACCACTTTCTTTTCCGCAAAGAACCGATTGCCCTTGTTCCATCCCCTCCAGGAAAGGTCGGATACTTCCACGCGGATGACGGCTTCCCCGTCGGCCATGCCGTATTTCCAGGATTCAACTGGAATGATAAACGAATCCGTTTGCGCGCCCGCGCCTGAAAAAAGCCCCATGAAGCCGGATGTCTCATAGGTTTTTTCCAGCAATATCTTTTCCTTGTCCTGCTGCACAATGGATACGGACACGTTTCGAAGCCCGGTCTTCGCATCTGTCACATTGACAGCCATTTCATATGTTTTTTTCAAATAGAGGGATGGCAGTTTAATATCCACCTCAGGCTCTGTCCCTTCAAATTTGTAGACAACCACCCAAACGGCTGGAATCAAAACAAGAAGAATCAGAATAAAAAACAGGGCCTTCTTCATCAATAATACCTATCTTTTCAAGATGTTAGTTAAAAATTACACAAAATTAAAATAATTTATCAGCTAAACCCAAACTTATCAAGTTATTTTACCGTCCCTGATCCAACATCAAGGTCCCGCCTGCTGCGTTGCCTGCGGTGGTTCCTCCCTGCGGCGTATGGCTGATACGCCCTCAGTCGTCACGCCTTGCCGCCTTGCATC
>JANQML010000231.1 GCA_028280105.1 Desulfobacula sp.
TCAGTGAAATCAGGGTCAGAACGACGACCTGGGTGGCGGCAACATCCATATAATTAGTTTCTGTAGATTTGAATGAATATGTTCAAAAAGCGAGCCCAAAATGCTTTAAACTATTGTTTTTTAAACATATTCATTCAAATCTACAGAAACTAATTATATGGATGTTGCCGCCACCCAGGTCGTCGTTCTGACCCTGATTTCACTGATGCTTTTCAGCCTGTTCAGACGATATGAGGCAAAAGCTGTTTTTTCATCATCGGTAAAAGGGGTGCAGTTCCGGCCGGTGCGGGTCAGAAACCGGAACCTTCGGTTGTTGATGTCAGGGACGACGTTGATACTGACGGTCATTATTCTGTTGCCGGTCCTGACCATCATCCTGCTATCCTTTGTCCCGTCAGACTCCTGGATGGTCAGCTATTACCCTGAAACATTTTCCAGGCAGAACTACATTGACATTTTTACCCGTTCCCGGAAATTTGCACCGTTTTTAAACAGTATGCTTATGGCTCTGGCCGCTGCCGGGATCGGACTGGCAATCGCTTTGCCATGCTCTTACATAATCGAGAAAACGACCCTGCAGTTTAAGTGGCTGATAGAGATCCTTGCCATGCTGCCCTGGGCCATGCCAGCCAGCGCCATTGGAATCAACCTGATCAATGCATTTAACCAGCCCTCTGTCTTTTCCATGGGCAAGGTATGGGTGGGAACCTCGATTCTGCTGCCCCTGGGATATCTGATCCGGTCCCTTCCCATTGTGATAAAGACGGTCAATCTCTCGTTTCAGCAATTGAACCCCGCCTATATTGAGGCATCCAAAAGCCTGGGGGCAAACCCCGGCCAAACCTTTAAAAGGATCGTCCTGCCCATCCTGTCTCCCGGGCTTCTGGCCGGTTTTTTACTGATTTTTGTCCGCAGTGTCGGGGAGTACACCATATCCGTGTTTTTGTATAATGCATCCAACAAACCGGTTTCCATTGCCATGGTAAACGGGATATTTGAGTACAATATCGGGCTCGCAATGGCTTACGGCACGCTGCTCATCGGTATGACGATAATTGTGACCCTCCTTGTATCACGATTTTCACCGTTGCCGCTGAGATGATCCGGAACATGAGTTTATCGTTTCCCGGCAACAACGGCCATGGTATCTGAGCCGCTGTCAAACTGAGCCCCTGAAACATCGGAATAAGATTCCCGGATTTCGAGCCCGGCCTGTTTCAACTCCCCGGTTAAAGCGGGAAGGCTGAAATATTGGAGCCAATTGTAGATTTTCCGTTGTCCGGACGGTTCTATGATGGTGTACTTATCAAGAACGACTTTTTCTTTTTCATACCGGATGGTTTTTAGAAATCCGTAGTAATCATCGGAAGACCAGAACCCTTCCATCAGACAATGTTCAAATACCGTGGCCTCTGTTCGGGTTTCAAATGCGGATAAAGAAAAGACATCCAGGAATATCAGGCCGCCGTCTTTCAGAAGATTGGAAACAGATGCGAGCAAACGCCTTCTCTGGTCCGGGCTCAGTACGCAAAAATCACAGTAGATCAAGGTGATCAGGTCAAACCGCCGGTCGGTCTGAAAATCGAGATAGTTTTGCTGAACATATTGGATGGGAAGACGGTTTTCAGCGGCCTGTTTCCGGGCATATCGGATGGACCGGTCTGAAAAATCAATCCCCAATACATCGGCTCCTTTTTGTGCAAATGCCGTGGTGTATAACCCGGGGCCGCATCCGAAGTCGGCAATGGCCATACCGGTTCCGATACGGAAACGGTCCGTCATCCAGCCGATGGATCGACTGATAAATTCATGGCTGCGGGAAGCCGGTTCCAGATCCGGATCTAAATGGAACTCCAGCATTTTTTTTGAAATATGCGGGTCGTTCCAAAGTTTTTCTGCGGTATAAAATTCAAATGGTTTGGGTGTGTGATCCATTTTTTTTAGTTGATGATACATGGTGATTCTTTTTTATATCAGATTTATAACAGAGAGAGTCCTTTAATGAATCGATTGCCCGACACAATGGGAAAGGCACCGGGTCTTAAAGGACCTCTTTAAAACGGTTCATGGCCGGATGAAAAAACTCGGATAGAGGCCGGCACGTAAAAAAGACGGTTACCGCCACGGGAAATGGCAGTAATGCCAACAATTTGGTAATACAAATGGTAACAAAGGATGGGATATGTATGAGATTAAATCATACGACCTGTATAAAGAATATGGTCGGCTATGTCAAGCCGTATTCACCCTGATCCACCATACGGTCCCGCCTGCGGTGGTTCCTCCCTGCGGAGTATAGCTGATACACCTTCAGTCGTCACTCCTTGTTGCCAATGCCGATAAAATGACTTGACCTTGTTTTTTAATCGGATTATAGGTCAGACTTATAGAGTGGAATTGATAATAAGAAAGGGGAGGAAAGATGAAAAAGATCTGTTTGGGCGTCATTGTATTGATCATGGGTTTTGTGTTGTTCCCGGGGGGGAGTACCGCCTCGGGCAAATCCATTGAACTGAAACTGGCCCACTTTATGCCGACCATGCATGTACAGCATGTCAAGGCATTTGAACCCTTTGCCGAGAAAGTGGCCGAGCTTTCCAACGGGGAGGTGACCATTAAAATATTCCCCAGCGGGCAATTGGGAAACCCCAAAACAATGGTCGATGCCATCCGGATGGGGATCACGGACATCGGATTCGTACTGCCCAGTTATGTCCCCGGACGGTTTCAGAGGAGTTCGGTCTTTGAACTGCCCTTTATTTTCAACAGTGCCGTCCATGTGACCCGCGGGTTCTATGACCTCTATGATGATTATCTGGCACCGGATTACAAGGATTTTAAGGTACTCTGGGTGCTCTCCGCCCCGTTAAGCCAGGTGCATGCCACTGAAACTCCTTTGTTATCCATTGCCGACTTTGATGGCAGAAAGATCCGGGGAGGGAATGCCATGGAATCCAAGGCGATTAAGCTGCTGGGCGGGAACCCGGTGGGCATGCCGATTTCCGAGTTGTCCATATCGCTTCAAAAAGGGGTTGTGGATGCCTGTTTCACCCCCTATGCCGCGCTTCAAAGCCACAAACTGATTGACGTGTCCAAACACATCACCGAGTTTAATTTCTCCGGCGCGCTCATGTGTGTGCTGATGAATAAAAAAAAGTGGAATTCTCTGCCCCAAAGTGCCAAAGATGTAATCGGACAGGTGGCCGGCCGGGAATTCGGACTTAAGGCGGCCCTTGCCTTTGACGATGACGACAGGAAAAATAAAGCTGCAGCGGAAGCAAAGGGTACACAGACCTATCAGCTATCTGAGGATGACCGGGCAGCCATCCAGAAAAAATTTGATGTCTTCTATTCTGAGTGGGTGGAAAAGAATAAATCAAAAATGCCGGCCAAAGAGATACTCAATGCGTTGTTTGAGTCCGCAAAAACCCATCAATAAACCGGTAATAAAAAATCACGGAGCGGGTGTCCGGTTAAAAAAACAGTCCGTCACGGGTTGTTGATCCGCATTAAGGAAGGTCAATAATGAGATCGTCTCGGTTTGAATCTCTGGTTGAAAAAAGGATGTTTCCCCTGGTTAAGTTCCTCGACAGGGTATCCTGGGTCATACTCATGGCATTGATGGGGATGACGGCCCTGGATCTCTTTTTGAGAAATGTGACCAACACGTCCATCCTGGGGTCGGTGGAACTGACCGAGTTAATGATGGTGATGATTGTCTTTTTTTCCCTGGCCCAGTGTGAAGTAAATAACGGCCACATCCGGGTGGAACTGATCATGGACAAATTCGGAAACCGGGTGCGAAACTGGGCAGACGTCTTTACCCAGGCGCTTTGCACCCTTGTCTTTACCCTCATGTCCGTGTCAATGTTTAATCACGCCCTGAACATGAAGGCATACGGTGAGGTGACCATGGATCTGAATCTTCCCCTGTATCCTTTTGTGTTTATCGCCTGTATCGGCTGTGGAATCATGACACTGGTTCTGTTTTGTAAAACCGTTATTAAACTGCTGAAGGTTATGTCATGATCAATCCGCTAATTATCGGTGTAATCGGCATCGGCGTGCTTTTTATTCTCCTGGCCCTGAGAATGCAGATCGGTTTTGCCATGGCTGCGGTGGGATTCGGGGGATTTCTGATTCTCGGCAGCTTTGAATCCGCTTTGGGTATTCTGGGGCTTGAGCCGTTTCAGACTTCGGCACACTATACCCTGAGCGTGATTCCTCTGTTTATGCTCATGGGGCAGTTTGCCACCCATTCCCGGCTGGGGTCGGACATCTATGATACGGTTTACAAGTGGCTGGGGTTTCTGCCCGGTGGACTGGCCATGGCGACCATTGGCGCCTGTGCTCTCTTTGCCGCTATATCGGGATCATCCTTGGCCACGGTGGCCATGTTCGGCATGATTGCCCTGCCGGAAATGGAGAAACTGAAATACTCCAAGCGGTTGGCCACGGGATGTATTTCAG
Organism: Desulfobacula sp.; assembly: GCA_028280105.1. Lineage (GTDB taxonomy): Bacteria > Desulfobacterota > Desulfobacteria > Desulfobacterales > Desulfobacteraceae > Desulfobacula. Next base: position 4,471 of record JANQML010000231.1, read on the forward strand.
CCGGCGGGACCCTGGGGATCTTAATTCCCCCCAGCTCGGTATTGATTCTTTACGCCATCCTCACGGAACAGAGTGTGGGGCGGCTGTTTATTGCCGGTATTATCCCGGGTATCCTCTTGTCCGTCATGTTTATGGGCACCATTTACGTGATGGCAAAGATACGGCCGGATATGGGACGGCCCGGACCCCGCTTCACCCTGAAGGAAAAGATCGGGTCCATGAAAAATACCTGGGCCATTTTTCTCTTATTTTTTCTCGTCATCGGCGGACTTTATACCGGGTGGTTCACCCCCACCGAGGCCGCCGGTGCCGGTGCATTCGGGGCCTTTATGATCACCCTGCTGAAGGGACGGCTGACCTGGAAGACGCTGACCGCATCCCTGAGAGATGCTGCCGCATCCACGGCCATGATTTTCGGCATCCTGATCGGTGCCATGGTATTTCAGTATTTCATGACCTTGAGCCAGATTCCCACCACCCTGGCATCCTGGATTGTTGACGCCGGTTTCAGCAAGTATATGGTGATGGCTTGTATCATTTTCGGATTCATCGTTCTGGGGTGTTTTATGGAAGGGCTTTCCATTATGGTTCTGGCCGTTCCCATTGTTTTTCCCATTGTAACCGGACTGGGATTTGATCCCATCTGGTTCGGTATTATCATCACCCTCACCATGGAGATGAGCCTGATCACCCCGCCGGTGGGCGTGAATGTTTTTGTATTGAGCGGCGTGGCAAAAGAGATCCCCATGTCCACCATGTTTAAGGGAATCCTTCCCTTTTGGGCGGCCATGTTTATCTGTATCCTGATCCTTTTGATCTTTCCCGGGATCGTCACTTATCTGCCCGATACCATGATGGGATAAACTGCTTGGTCGAATTACGGAGTTCTTTGAATGAATGTTCTTTATATGTTTAGCGCAGCAGCCGGTCTGATCGGGTTTACCTCCTGTCTCTATTTTGCCTTTGAATCCCATAAAGAGCAGGAGACCCGTGCAACAAAAATGGGGATGGCCGGTGCCTTGGTTCTGTTCGTATTGACCATGGGGCTCTTTATCCCGTTTATTAAATCCGTTGTACTTATTCTCTTTATGGCTGCTTTTTTTCTTTCTCTGGTTCTTTTTATTCCGGCAAAGCCGAATGCAGCCGCATTAAAAGGATCTAAAGGCTATATAAAAGGGGTGCCGGTCCGGCCGGATGAACGGGATACGGTGTTTGCCCGGTTCAGGAGCCTGGTTCCCGGTTCCAAAGCCTATCAAACCTATTACACGGACCTTCATCCGGAAAGGGAAGCCGGCGATGCAAAGCGGAGGGAAAGGGGATTTCTGGGAAAACCCGGCAGTATTGATCATGAATATCAACCCAATGTCGCCATGATGCATGCTGCATTTTCCATTCCGCCCATGTTGGGACAGGAGGCATTTTCCAATCCGGAACCGGATGTAAACCGGGCGGATTTGACCCCTGAAAAGGCTGCTTTGATTGTTAAAAATTTTGCCCGTCATATCGGTGCGGACCGGGTGGGAATCTGCCGGGTCAATACCAATCTGCTCTATTCCCACCAGGGGGAAGTCCACTATGACCGGGGTGAAAACTGGGGGAAAAAGATCAAAGACCTGCCCCCGTATGCAGTGGTCTTTTTAACGGAGATGAATTATGACCATGTGCTTTCCGCCCCCCATACGCCGACTGTTGCGGAAAGTGCCCATCTATACGCCAAAGGCGCCTATCTGAGCACCTTGCTTGCCAAATGGTTCTCTTATATGGGGTATACCGGAGTGGCGGAGCATACCCGGAACTATCATATCCCGCTGCCGCCCCTGGCACAGGATGCCGGTCTAGGCGAAGTCGGGCGCCACGGATACCTGGTGGCACCTGAAATGGGTGCCCGTTGCAGAATTTTTGCCGTACTGACCGATATGCCGCTCTCAGTGGACACGCCCGTCCATCTCGGTGTCGAGGAATTCTGCCGGGCCTGTAAAAAATGCGCTGATTCATGCCCCTCCAAATCCATTCCGCGGGATGAAAAAATCATCCACAACGGATATTCAAAGTGGAAACTGGATGAAGACTCATGTTTTGAATACTGGAGCAAGGTGGGGACCGACTGCTGTATCTGTATGGCCATCTGCCCGTTTTCCCGGCCAAATACCTTTCTTCACCGGGTGGTCAGGACCTTTGTTGAAAAATCATGGGCAGCACAGGTGTTTTTCCCCTATGTAGACAATTTTCTATACGGAAAAAGATGGCGTCCAAAAAGCGTGAAGCCATGGCTCAAATATAAAGAAAAACCCGACAAAGAAGAGATCTATTAATCGGAAAAGGCCCCATGATCCGACTCTCGGAAAAAATTACTGCCCATGTCCGGACCCGTATTTTTAACGGTAGCTACAGAACCGGGGAACGACTGCCTCCGGAGCTGGAAATGGCCAAAGAGCACCGGGTGAGCCGTTCGGTTATCCGCGAATCCTTAAGAAACCTTGAAAGCCTGGGACTGGTCACGGTTAAAAAAGGACCCAAAGGCGGGATTTTCGTTTCCCGCCACTATCACAAGCCCATCAGCGATTCCCTCCAGGGTCTGGTGAATGCGGGCCGAATAACTGAAGACAATATCTTTGACACCCGGCTGCTTCTGGAAGTGCATGCTGCGGAACAGGCCGCCATATATGCTGATGAAGACGATATCGACTATTTAAGATCGATACTGGTGATTCCCCGGGAAAAGGAAGAGGATGCAAAATGGCTTCAAGCCAATAGAAGCAAATTCCATCTGGGTCTGGCAAAAGCATCTAAAAATCCGGTCCTTGAAGTGTTGATGAATGGGCTGATCGTGTTGTTGCGACAGTATTTTAAAGATTTTCATGATGTCGGTTTTGAACGGCAGTCCCTGGTCAGCTACACAAATATTTTAGACAGCATTGAAACCCGCCGTCCGAAGACTGCGCGGCTGCTCATGGAAGAATACATCCGTGGTATGCGTCAATTTATGCTTCAACTCCCTTGATCGCCCGGCCATGATCCTTCCAATGGACGAAGGGGATGGGGTGCCACGGCAAAGAGAGGTCAAACAGACCGCACCCTAAGTTGTGACATCAAAGGATACGCGTGATAGATATCAACGTATTCATACGTTTTTTTGATTCAAAATCATGTTCAAATGTTACCGGTAGAAAAACAAAAAAATTTGAATAAGAATTAAAAAGCTTGTGTTTCAAGACGACCGGTCATATATTAACCCATGATACGCTCCGGACAAAACGAAGTTTGTCGGGACGACCTCCTTCAAAAAGAGATCTGCTTTCAGAAACATGCTTGAGCGGACCGGTATGAATAATAAAAGGAATCTTAACTCTGGCAAAAGGAGATACAACGATGGGTAAATGGCATCAAACAGGATGTGTTCTGTGCGCACAGAACTGCGGTCTGGAAGTTTGGATTGAAGACAACCGGATGGTCCGGGTAAAACCGGACAAATCAAATCCCAGGAGCAGGGGGTATGTCTGCCGAAAGGGGTTGAACATCGTCCACCACCAATATCCCCGGGACCGGATCACCGAACCGCTCAAGCGCACGGGCGGTGGATTCGAGCCCATTTCATGGGACAGGGCCATAGACGAAATCACCGCAAAGATGAAAGACCTGGTGAAAACCCACGGCCCCCGGAGCCTGGCATATATGGGCGCCAGTGCCCAAGGCGGTCATATGGAAGGAACATTCGGCCTGTCCATGTTGAGGGCCATGGGTTCCCAGTATTTTTACAATTCCGCGGCACAGGAGTTTTCAAGTTCCTGGTGGCTGTTCGGCCGCATGCTGGGCAAGCAGTACAATGTCGCCATTCCGGACGAAAACAGTGCAGATATGCTGGTGGGGTGGGGGTGGAACGGCATGGAAAGCCACCAGATGCCCCGGGCGCCCATTGTGCTGAAAGAGTTTTCTAAAAAACCTGAAAAACTGCTGGTCATCATTGATCCGCGTAAAAGCGAAACCGCCCGCATCGCCAATATCCACCTACCGGTCCGGCCCGGCACCGACGCCCTGCTCATCAAGGCCATGATCGCCGTTATCCTGGAGAATCAATGGGAAAACAAATCCTATATTGCCGAACATCTCCATGGCTGGGAGACCGTTCGTCCATGGTTTGAAAGTTTTGATATCAGGGCCGCTCTCAGGGTTTGTGAACTGGACCATGATCAAGTGGTCGAACTCTGCCGCCTTATGACCACCCGGCGGTGGTGCATGCACCCGGACCTGGGGATCTATATGGGCCGAAACAGTGTCATGAACTCCTACATGATGAACATTCTGGCATCCATATGCGGGGTCTTCTGCGTACCCGGCGGCAATGTTATCCCCGGAATGGCCGCCCCCATGGGGTTTCATGCGGATGAAACCGATCCCAAGATCTGGAAAACAGTCGTCACCCAGATGCCGCCGGCATGCGCCGGCGCCTTTCCCCCGGCCGTCATGCCTGAGGAGATTCTAAACGACCATCCGAATCGGTTGCGGGCCGTTTACGTAAGCGCCTGCAATCCCCTGCGCTCATACCCGGACACCCAGGCGTACGAAGCGGCTTTTTCAGCCTTGGACCTCCTGGTGGTCAACGACATTGTCTTGAGCGAAACCGCCCGTTTGGCTCATTATGTATTGCCATGCCGCACCTATTACGAATCCTGGGACAGCACTTTCTTTCCCTGGACATTTCCCAAAATCTTTTTTCAGGTCCGCCGTCCCATTGTCTCTCCGCCGGAACAGTGCCTGGAAGCCTCCCAGATCTTTACCCGTATGGCCGACAAACTGGGATTGATTCCCGACATTCCCGACGCCGTTTATGAGGCTGCCAGACAGGACCGGTTTTCCTTTGGGGCCGCGCTCATGGAATGGGCCGCAACCGTGCCGGAATCCTTTGCCGCCATGCCTTTCATCCTTGCCAAAACCATTGGCAGAGAATGGGACAGCGCCGCCCTGACAGGACTCTGGGGAATGTTGATGACTGCCCCTAAACCATTCAGGGAGAACGCGGCCCGTGTCGGGTTTGAGCCCGGCATGGACCAGGGAGACAGAATCTTCCAGGCCCTTCTGGACAGTCCTCAGGGTATCTGGATCGGCGAAACCGACCGGGATGAAAACTTCAAAGCCGTCAAAACCCTGTCCGGGAAAATCGAACTCCTTGTGCCGGAACTGGCAGCGGATGCCAAAGCCCTGGACGCCGAGACAGAAGCCCGGGATCTGGAACTGCCGGAAGAATTTCCCCTCATCCTGAATGCCGGGCGTCATACCCGGTACAATATCAACACTTTGATCCGGGGCCAGGAGTGGAACAAGGGCAGGCGGGTCTGCACCGTTTCCATAAATCCGGCAGATGCACTTGAAATCGGACTGGTCGACGGAGAGTCGGTCCGGGTCAACACACAGGCCGGAAGTGAGGTGGGGGAGATCGAAGTAAGTGACCAGGTACGGAAAGGCACCGTACTGATTCCCCACGGGTTCGGATTGATCTGCGGAGATACGGTCTACGGACTCAATGTCAACAACCTGACCCAGACCACCCACAGAGACCTTCTGGGAACTCCCATGCACCGGTTTGTCCCCTGCCGACTGGAGCCGGTGTAATATTGATAATAAAAGGGTGTTGGGTGAGCAAAAAAAATGCAACGTGCAACGATGTCTTTGGAATTTCAGAGATCATAATAATCTTGTCTATTATGATTTTTTTGTAAAAAACCCTTGTATTCCAAGACGACCGGTCATATATTAATCGCCATGGCACGACCCAGACAAAATGAACACCGGCGGGAAGACCTCCTTCAAAAAGGTATTGATCTGCTTGCAGCGCACGGATATCACGGAACCGGTCTGAAAAAGATTCTGGACACGGTTGAGGTGCCCAAGGGATCGTTTTACAATTATTTTGAAAGCAAGGAGCACTTTGTTGCCGAAATAATAGATCAGTACAGCCGCAATATGCTCGAGCGGCTGGACCATATGATCGGGGAAGCAGATGATGATCCTGTGGTCGTTCTCCACCGTATTTGTTCAGCCATGCTGGCCGAGGTTGAAAAAAACGGCCAGAGGGGATGCCTGATCGGGAACCTGGCCGCTGAAATCGGTACCAGCAGTAATTGCTGCCGGGAAAGCATGCAGCGGGCATATCTGTCGTGGAAATCCCGGTTTATCGATCTGTTGGCCTCGGCCCAGGCCAAAGGATTATTACGGCAAGATCTGCCTGCGGATGTCTTGTGCGATATGCTCTGGAACACCTGGGAGGGGGCGCTGCTCAGGATGAAAATAGACGGTAGCACCGCACAGTTGAAACAGACGGTTGACGTTCTGTTGAACCATCTGTTCCTGCCTCCGGTATCCACCACAAATCAGGAGAAATAAGAACGGAATAGCCCCGGAGTCCGGATAAAATGTATTTGATTTTAAGACGACCGGTCTATTTATAACAAAAAAGGAGAAACCATGAACAACACCATGTTTGAAACGGCAACCATCGGCGGGATAGAGGTCCAAAACAGGATTTTCAGATCAGCCACATTTGAAGGACTTGCAACAAAAGAGGGCAGGGTATCCCCGGCCATGAAAGAGATGTACAGATCGTTGGCAAAAGGGGGAGTAGGGATGATCATCACCGGTTATATGGGGTTTTCCGCATCTGATAATTATTCCCCGTCTACGATTAACGTTGGCAATGACAGTGCTGTCGGTCCGCTGGCTGAACTGGCGAAAATCGTTCATGACAACGGCAGCCGGATTGTGGCCCAGATCTCCCATGTCGGCTCCCAACTGACGTTTGCCCCCAGCCAAATAGTGCTTGGCCCGTCAGATGTCACGGACCCGGCCAACGGGATACAACCCGAACCCTTTACAAGAGAGCAGATCCGGGAGCTGGTAAAGGAGTTTGGCCAAGCTGCACTGCGTCTTAAAACAGCCGGCTTTGACGGCGTTCAGATCCACGGGGCCCACGGTTATCTGCTGAGCAAATTCTTAAGTCCGGTGTACAACAGGCGGACCGATGAATACGGCGGCAGTCCTGAAAAAAACGTACGGATTATCCTGGAGGTCGTTGAATCGATTAAAACCGCCTGCGGACCGGATTTTCCGGTGTGGATAAAGCTGAACTGTTCCGATTTCGGCCGGGAAGAGAAGGCATATGGCTTTGATGACTTCATGATAACGGCAAAAGCGGTTGCCGACAGCGGTGTGGACGCCATAGAGGTGAGCGGCGGGACAATGACGGGCAGGCATTCTCCATGCCGGTCCAAGATCCATTCAGCCTACCATTTGGATGAAGCCCGTAAAACAGCGGCAGAATTGGATCTGCCCATTATTTGTGTGGGGGGATTCAGGAAAGTCGATGAACTGGAAACCGTATTGGCAGAGACGAATATTGCCGCCGTATCCATGTGCCGCCCCCTGATCAGAGAACCCGGCCTTGTGAACCGCTGGGCCGGAGGCGATCGTTCGGATGCGGCCTGTGTGGCATGCAACGGTTGTTTTAACCCCACAGGGACCCGCTGTTTCTTTGAGCTTCAGGGCAAGGAACGGGAGGCGCAAAAAGAGGTAATGAAAATGATGAAAGCCATGCGCGGCAACGATGCCTGACAGATTAGCGTCATATTTGCCCGAATCCCTGGCGAGATCGACTGAACGATTTTTCAAAGCCGGAAAAAAGCCTATAATAACGGGGATTAATATACCTGTATGACTCTATTTCAGCGGAAAATCTGTGCAATCACTCTCAGCAGGATGAGGTGAAACGGGTAATACGCATAAAAAAGACAGCCTGGAAGCCGGGGCAGTTCAATGGTTCGCCAGTGCACAAACCAGACGATTGCACCGGCAAAAAAGGCAAATCCCGCTCCCGGACCCAAGGCCGGCGAACCGATTGAATAGTTGCTCAGCACACCGAGCCCTCCGGTAAGCACGGCCCCGAACAGGGGGGATTTGTCAGGCATCATGGCTGTTATCGGAATGATGAATATCCCAAGCCGGTAATCCGCTTTAACGGAAAATAAGAGGGAGAGGCAAATCAGAATGAGTCCTCTGGTGATCTGGTTTTGCTTGATCAGGTTGAGCCCGTGAAACAGAACCGTTCCCAGAGCCAGGGTAAAAAAAATATTCAGCCCGGAACTGCCTGAATAGACAAAGAACGGCTGGCTGATCAGCATCCAGGCAGCCAGTTGTTTGATATAACGCCCTGAAAGTCCGGGATTTATGAAGAGGCGTTTACCAATAATCCAGGCAAACAGGGGAAAGGCGATTCTTCCGATGGCATTTGTCATTGTGTACCATTCGGGGAAAACGATTTTACCGGCATGGTCAACGGTCATGGCAGCGATGGCAATCCATTTTACCGGTTCAAGGTCGCTGTGGGCTAATCCCTGTTTTTCTTTTTTTATCTTTCCTCCCTGTTTTTTCCAACTGAAATACGGTTTCAAATAAATCCGTATCACGTCAGTCACGAATGAACAATAGAGATCAAACGGGATTGTAAAATCTCTTTCGTTTTTCGGTCGATTTGACGGTATCAGTATATTTCTATTTGCCGCACATTCAAAAAACCGGGGAATAATTGTATCGCCCGATCGTTATCTTTAACAGGACAAGGAGCAGAACGGTTGTTTTTTGTCAGGATTTTTTAGATTCAGGAGGTTTAAACATGTTTCAAAGATATCTGAAATATTTTTTAATCACAGCCGGTTTACTTTTAGCTATCAGCATCTTGTCCGGCTGTGCCCTTTTGACGCCGGCCCCGCAGGAGAACCGGCTCGACGCAGAAGCGGTCCGTTCACTGTTCAGTGAACAAACGGTTGTCTCACAAAATGTGAAAACCGGTACACTTTCCATTTCGTATTATAAAAAAGACGGTACGGTTCGCCAGCTCCGGGACGGCAACTTTCGCACCGGAAAGTGGCGGGTCCGGGGAAACGGTCAAAAATGTATGCAAATGATGTCCAAAAAGGAGAGTTGCAGGGTTGTGAAACAGGGTACAGACCGTCTCTATTACAAGTATAAACCGGATCTGTTTTATCCAGAGCCTGTTGTGGTCTATCATTCCTTTGTTCCGGGTGACAGGCTGGCTGATATGAATCACGGGATAAGAGAAGAGATCAAGGTAAAATATGAGATTAAGGCATTGCAGCGGGCACTGGGCAAAAAAGGATACTCGCCCGGCCCGGTGGACGGCATATGGGGACCTCGCAGCCGTCAGGCCCTGCTGCGGTACCAGGCGAATAACGGACTTCAAAGAACCGGACAGCCGGATCGGGAGGTATACAGACATATTACAGGCCGTTAGAAAGATATAAAATTCATGCATAGTTGGGTTCTATTGATTCCGGTGTCAAACCAGTAAAAAGATGATGAAAATGGCTTGACGGATGCCGTAAATAAGTGCAAAACAACTTTTGCCGGAAAAAGATTAATACCGTTCCATAACCCGATTTAAACGGACAAAAACAGGAGAGTCAATGGAAACCCCAATAGAATGCAGCCCGCCTGTTTCGGCAGGTGCGGATATCATAACCCGGGCCAGTAAAGCCAAACTTGACACAAGCCATTTATACGAGGCGGTTATCGATCTGTCGTCGGAAGGGCTGATGACAGCCAATTGTATCAACCGGGCCGCCGGAATCCTTCTCAGTGATCTGGGGCTGCCGGATTATTTTTTTGAGACCATTACAAAGGAATCCTTGAAAAATATTCTGGCTGCCATCGCAAAAAGCATTGATATCAAAAAAGAGAGTGTCTCATTGCACCCGTGGGTGGCGGATATCTCTTTTGACCTGTCCCAGGGCGGCCGGGCACAGCATGTCCGGATTGCCACCCAAACCACCCGGGACAAAATGGAAAAACTTATGGGCAGTCAGCTTTCCGGCCATCGGCGGGAGTATTACTATAATCCCGACAGTGAGTACTACACCCATATCTTCACCCCTGAGACCGTGGCTGACTATGACAAAGATAAATTTAAAGCATCCCGGTTTCTGTTCAGCCTGGACGCGGATTATAATGCCACGCCAAAGCTGACAAGGGACCGGTATGAAAAGGTTCTGGAAAAAGTATCCCAGTCCGTTATACCGGTCATTGAGGTTTTTAATCTGTCGGATATCGGAGAGACCCGTTTCATGTTCAATTCGGATTTTGAACGTCCCCAGATCGGTGTGCTGCGAAAATTGTTCTCTGATCACGGGCTGACGATCACCCGTGCCTACTGGGAACCGTATTTTACCAGATCCGGAGTTGTCTCCTCCATCAACTCCCTCTATGTCCAGGGCGAGTTGTCCAGGCGGCAGGAGGAGGATCTGCTGGATGATTTACGGGCCTACCTGAGTTTCCCGGTCTCCGATATCACCCGGTTATATGTGAAAGGCAGTCTTTCGTTCAGGGAGATGCTGTTTGCCGGCAATGCCGTTGACTTTGTTCATCTGTTTATTTTCAAGGAAAAAGGCACCCGGACGGATCGGGAAATCATGAAAAGCCTTAGCAGCCAGGATCACCAGGAGGCGTTTTCACAACGGATTCATGAATCCAACAAATTTACCTATGTATACCGTATGGTGATGGATGCGGCAGGGTCCCATCCGGATTTAATCCGGTTTTTATACCGGCTGTTTGACCGAAAATTTAATCCGGCAACACCTTCTGATGTATCGGATAAGGTTTTGGAAACCGAGAAAAAACAATTCTCTTCCATTCTTGATGCCCGGTTTATTGAGCACCCCATGGCCCATGATATTTTCAGCTTTATGTTCAAGTTTCTTGAAGCGGTTTCAAAGACCAATTTTTACAAACCGGAAAAAAGGGCATTTTGCTTTCGTCTGGATGACACCATCCTGGACCCCATGGTCTTCAAACAACCGGTTTTCGGTATTTTCTTTGTAAACGGGCATTATGCCTGCGGCACCCATATGAGGGCGGAAGACATTGCCAGGGGCGGTTTGCGGCTGATCCGCGTCACACCGGCCAATCATGCTAGAGAACTTGGCAATTCCGTTCTGCTCAACTATGCCCTGGGGCCTAAAGCCCAGCGGCTGAAACACAAAGACATCTGTGAAAGCGGTTCCAAAGGTGTTATTGTTCCCCACACCCTCTATTCAAAATGCAGCCTGGATGCCCTTTACGATTATACTGAAGGGATTATGGATCTTATGCTGCCGGACAGCCGTGTGACAGACCATTACGGTAAACCCGAGATGATTTTTTCGGGCCGGATGAGGGAACCGCACCGCTTATGGACGCCGTGGCAGACAGGGCCCGGCAAAGGGGGTATGAATTCTGGCGGACCATTTCCACCGGAAAGAGCATTGGAATCCCCCATGACACCTATGGCATTTTAAACGACAAAAAGGTGTTCGGTCTTGTCTCCAGGGGGGAGGACGGAACCGAGCTTCAGATCAATGGAGACACGGTTGCACTGACCACGGATATGGCTGAGATTTACAGGCATATCGGCGGTAAAATCGAGATTTCCGGTATGACCACCACGTCAGTTATGGGTGCATTCAGATCCATGATCGCCCGGTATGAGGAAAGGGAAGAGGACTTAAATCTGATCATGACGGGCGGTCCGGACGGTGATCTGGGAAGTAACCAGATCCAGTGCTATAAAGGAAAAATATGCCTAATTATCGATGGGGGATCTGTCCTCTTCGATCCGGAAGGTTTGGACAAAGAGGCCTTGATGAAAATCGCCTTTATGCGTCATACCGCACCACGGATGAATTCCCTGGCCTATCCCTTGCAAAAATTAAGTAAAAACGGGTTCCAGGTGCCCTTAGATGCGAAGAATGTTGAACTCCCGGATGGAACCCGGGTTGAAGACGGGGCGTTTTTCCACAAAAACTTCATCACGGACCCGGATAACCGGAAATATATAAAAGACGCCGATATCCAGGCGTTTATACCCTGCGGCGGATTTAAAGATACAATCAATCACGGCAATGTGAGGCAATTTACTCAGCTTTTTAAGGAATTGCGGTTCATTGCGGAGGGGGCCAATGTCTTTTTTGATGACAGTTCAAGACGGTATATCGCCGCCCATACAGGGATCAAGCAGATCAAAGACAGTACGGCAAACAAAGGCGGTGTCTTTTCATCGGCAGTGGCAGAGGTCCTTACCGCGTTTTTGATGGGGGATACCTATGAAGACCAGCTGCTCAACGATGCAAAAACGCGATGGGAACTGATCCGGAACATTATTACACAGGTCAATGGGCTGGCAGGTATGGAAACAAAGATGATTCTGGACCTTCATGAAAAAGACCTGTCAACCCCTCTGTTTATGTTGTCCGAAACCACGAGTGAAAGAATCTTTGAATTCCAGAAGACCGTAGCAGCCCATATGGATGATATCGTATCAAACGGGGATCTGGTTTGGCATGTTCTGGCATCTTATATTCCCAAAGCACTGATTCAAAAGCTGGGAAAAGAGAATATACTGGCAATCCTTTCTTCTAATAAACTATCACCATACCGGGACGCCATTATCACCAAAAAGCTGGCCTCCCTGGCAATATATAACCATGCCATGGACTGGGAGACCTATTGCAAAGACACAGAGAAGAACTTTATCGATGCCATGTTAAAGTTGTTCGCTTAAATGGGGAAACACTCGATTGTTATTGGGAATTAAAATTTGAATTTAACGCTAAAAAAGAGTTGATCATTCCGGTTATACCGACCGAAAATGGTATCGGAAGACCCTTCAAAAAGGTTGGCGCCCAGAAGGAATTGCCAGTTGTCAATATAAGAATAGGTGACGCGTGGCGATATATAGTAAGAACTGTCATTGATTATATATGTGTATTGAATCGTACCCTTGAGCCAGTCAAAGAAAAGATCTCTGTTGATTTCACCGATCAGGGAGTAATTGTCTTTTTCAAAGAAGAGGGTAGAGGGGTCAAACTGGAAAATGTGCTGGTGACCGAACTGGAGGTTGAAGTACCATTCATTTAATGTGGTATAATCCATCCCGACAATCCAGAATGCCGTCGGGTTTCTGACAGACGTAAACGATTGAGTCAGATAGGATTCGTTTTCTTTGAATACGGCTTCTCCACGGAAACCGACTTTATTTACCGTGGTTTCAAATTCAAAACCGAATATGTGGGTTCTCAGAAAGGTCGCATCAATCGCTTCATTGGTTAAAATCAGCTGATCCAGGTGGGAGAGTAATCCGTCTATTGAATTGGGGTTTTCCAATGCCAGATTTTTAATTGGGAACCTTTGAATGGTCGGCAAATCTTCAAACGCATAATGATAGGTGAATCCAACGTCAATGTTATGAACAGTGCCGCCGAATCGTGCGGCATATTCAAATCCGTCTGCATCGCGGGCAGGTTCATCTTCATCCACGGAGATGGCATTGAAATAGGACTTTAGGGCATTGGGGAGATTCGAATCATTGAGATCTGATTTTATATGTGAAAAATGGGCCCAGTCCGTGCCGAAATAATCAAATTTGGCCGGTTCAAAAAACGGAATAAAAATGGATTCAATAAAAAAGTGATCCTGCTTAAATGTCAGGTCGGCCATCCATATCGGTATTTTTCGTTCTTCATAGGAAGGAATAACAAATTCGGTTATATTTTCCGGGTTTAATGTGTCGATCGGGCTTATCTGGTCGGTTTTCCCCCATCGTTTGATCTGTTTTCCGATACTTAGATCAAATTTTGAAAAAGATGTTTTAAAATAGGTTTCAAACAGGTCCAGATCATGGTCGTCCGTCCGGTTGTTGCTGCCAAAGTAAAGGTAATCCGATATTCCTGAGATTAAAAAAGAGTTTTTATATTCTAATTTTAAAATGGCTCTGGTTTTTAAACTGGTCTGGTTCTCATTGGGCTGATCGTTCTTCGTATCAATTGACGTACGGACCAGAAAAGAGCCTGCCGGTTTCCAGTCAGATTTTTTTTGGGGGGATGTTTCATCAAACAGATCCGAGGGCAGGGAGCCCTCCTCCAGCAATGAGAATGACGATCTTAGAACCGGCTTTTCCAGAGGGGCGGATGACGGGTCTTCCGTATCTGAAGCAATCGGTTTTGTCTCCCGGATTGAACTGAAATTTAATTCCGGCGGCGTTTTGTCAGCTTGCCCCGGCATCTCTTCTTGTCTCATGAAAGATTGTGAAAGATCCGACCATGTATTTAAAACCGGTATAATCGTTGAAGGTTTTGATCCCAAAGACGGATTGTTTTTTTTATACGGTTTCTTAATTTCGATATCCAGGCTGAAATTGTTATCATCAAGTTTGGAAATCTCTGTACGATATTGCGGTTTTCCTTTGAAATCAATTACTAACCGCGTCAGGTTCCGGGTGTTTTGGGAAATTCTAAACCCATTGATGGTCTGACTGTCAACGTTTTTGGAAAGATGGACTTCAGGCAGAAACGTATCTTTTAAGTTGAAAATCAGCCGTTGAGGGTTTTCCAAGACAACGGTGTTGAAATTCGGACGATTTGCCGTATGAATTTTGACGATTTCCGTTTTGTAACCGATTTTGTAGTCCGCAAGTATGATTTTATTGCCGGGCAGCGCATAAGGTGTAGACGGATATAAAAAAAGAGAGACTCCTATAAAAATAACGACTTGTAAAAATGATTGTTTTTTCAAAATAAGCCTTTGTGTTAAAACTATAGTTCAAACTTACGTTTGGCTTATGCAACATTAATACCAAGGTCATTACAAGGTCTGGCTGTGATAGGTTAATAGTTTTCAAGTGAGGATTTAGACAGTTTTTCCGGATCAATCGGAAGGTTATACTCGACAGCATCCAATCGAATATAAGTTTTGTGTTTCCGAGTCAAATCTTCCATAACAACAAGGAATTCCGTCCAGATATTATCTTTTAACTCCAGCTTGACAACCTTATAGGTTTTCACTTGCTTTCCCTTCTTGTCAAAGAATTCAATAAATATCGGAACAAATGAAGATTTAACAACATAGCTTTTTGTTAACGAATATTGAGAATCGGTGTTTTCCTTTGGCCGTGTTTCTAAAATATAGCAACTCAGATCTGATAAGAGGGTTTCTCCCTTAATTTCGTAGTTATAATCTTCAACCGGATGTCTCTTCATCTCCTCATATGAAAAATCTGAGTTTACAAACCGCTGAGATTGCTGGGAAGAAACAATCCGTCGTGTCCGGCGAAGTGCGGGAAGATATAAAAACTGATCTGTTTCATAACCTGGTTTCTCAACGGTTAAAAATCCTGTACCATCAATATCGGCAGGTGATGTAAAACGGATTAATTGCCTTTCAAGGCCATCTTCAAGAATACGCAGGTTTGAAAAAGTTCTGGTTTTTTTTTTATTGTTTTTATTAACCAAAACCATCGTGGCCTCAAAAGCGGATGACTGGCCGCGATCCCTGTCAAACATTTGCTGGGCGATCCAAAGCCCGGTCACCGGTTCCTGGGCAGAGATGTGTTTGGCAGGTATTGAGATATCAACAAATGTAATGAAAAATAACAGGGGTAAAGTTTGAAAAATCTTTTTCATTTTTTATTTCTCAAGTTCTTGGATAATCTGACGTGCATTGTCTGCCTCCGGGAATGTATCATCCAGATTAAGTGCTTCTTTCAAGGAGGTCAACGCTTTCTCTTTATCCCCTTTTTTGTGATATGCCATGCCTAAATGATAATTTACCAGTGGGTGTTTGGGAATTATTTTTAAACTGTCTAAAAAATGCTGAACCGCATTTCCATACAAACCTTTTTGATAGTATGCCAAGCCCAGCGTATCCATTATTCCCGGATCATTCGGGCTTTTTTCCTTTGCAAGCCTGGCAAGCCGGAAACCTTCCTCTACATTATCCGCCCGTTTAAGATAATGGTAGGCCAGGTTGTTGGCAGCGGCTGCGTATTCCGGAAAAATTTCAAGCGCCTTTCTATAATGCTCGGCAGCTGTTTCATATTTCTGTTCAGACTCATAAAGGGTTCCTAAAATCATATGACTTGGAGCCGAGTTTGGATTTTTTTCCAAAATCGTTTGGTATTGTTTTATGGCATCCTCGGTGTCTTGCTCTGATAAGGACAGTCTTGCAAGTGTTTCATACGTCTTTGTGTAATTCGGATCTAATTCCAAGGCTGAATTCAGGCGTTCTCTTGCCTGGTCAAACTCATTTTTAGCGATATAAACTTCAGCGGCAAGGTTTTGGACAATTGCCTGAAGTGTCTCTTCTTCTTTATAAATGACAAGTTGTTTGTCACAGAGCGCCAATGCCTTTTCATGGTTTTCTTTCAGAACAAGTATGTTTATTTTTTGCAGGAATGCATCGATTAACTTATTGTTTTTATCATACGCCTTGGTAAAATAGGTTTCTGCATCGTCAATTTTTTCCAGTCCAAGAAATACCAATCCCAACTGGTAGTAAGCCGTGGGGTTGTCAGGGTGTTCTTCTATCAATTTTATGAGATCCCCTTGGGCCAGCTCAGGTTTATTAAGTCCCATATATGCCCGGGCCCGTATCAATCGTGCCCGATAATCACCGGGCACAAGCGCCAATGCCCTTGTGGCTTCATTTTCAGAAAGTTCAAACGATCTTTCGCTTAAATACAAATCAGATAAGAGCATTCTTGCTTTAAAATAGTCAGAATTTAATTCAATTGCTTTGGAAAGGGATAATTTGGCTTGATCGCTATTGCCGTTCCCAACATATGCTAGGCCTTTAAAGTAATGCAGTCGCGGTGAATTGGGCTCGTCTTTTTCCAGATCCGTTAAAATGGTTAAGGCCTCGGTAAAATTTGTTTCAAAAATCAGGATCTCACTTTTAAGAAGACGTGTTGGAGAATACCCGGCACGGGTCGAAAGGATCTCTTCAATAATTTTTTTTGCGCTTTCAATCTCCCTTTGAGTGTAATGAAATCGGGCAATGGTATTTTTAACGGCAATATTCTCAGGATCAATTTCCAATGCTTTTTCATAAAACTCCAATGTTTTTTCTTTATTATTAGTTCTCTCATAAAAATTACCGGTTACCAGATAGGGGTTTATTTCATTGGAGGCGTGTTCTACGGCAGTCAGATATGATTTTTCAGCCAGGTCATTTTTCTTTTGACCAAAATAAAAATTGCCCAAAAGTATATGAACATTAAAATCATCCGGTGTTTCTTCAACTGCTTGTTTTAGTTGATCTTCAACCTTTTGGACATCCCGCAGATTTCCATAAAGACCAATAAGCACTAAACGGTTTTTTAGATTTTTCGGTTCAATTTCAATGGTTTTTAATAATAATTTTTCTGCAGCATTTAAGTCATTTTCCAATGCATGAATCCGCGCCATATTCTGCATGGCCGGAATGTTTTTTGAGTCGATTTCAAGCACGGATTGAAAATCTGCCAATGCCTTGTCATAGACTTCTTTTTGCATAAAGATCTGTGCCTTGATCAGCATCGCTTCAATGTTTTCCGGTTCTTTTTCAAGAACAAAGACAACCTTTTCCATTGCCTGTTCCAATTGTTTCCCCAAAACCAGAAAACCGGCAGCCTTTAGATTTGCTTCTATATCCTGATCGTCAATTTGAAGAATTTTGTTATATGTTGAAAAGGCACCTTTTACATCTCCAAGCTTAAGCATGTTTTTAGCCAGAAGGTGGTAGGCGGGAATATGATTGGGATCAATTTGTAATGTATTTCTTAACTCAATCTCAGCTTTCTTATATTCACTGTTTTCATAATACTCGTTGGCTTTTTTCAACAGACTTTCTTTTTTTTCAAGATCTGATTGACATCCGATTAAAATTACGGCGATCATGACATGAAAAAAAAATATAACAACTCTCATCTATCCTCCTGAATCCATATTCTTCTTGTATATTGCCGATTAATACGGGCCCATCATTCATTTATCACATAAATAAAAGAATCATGTTAAGGCCAAATAAAATATCCAAAAATGCATATCTTTCGATATATGGATGTTCCCTAACCCTAAGATATTCCATGGTTGGTAACCCGCTGACAATTTATGCATAAAGATACATTAAACACGGCATCAACTCAAGTTATAATATTCTACGCCGTTACGGTCTGCTGTTGAGCCGGTTATTTAAACGATTCATTTCGCAGTTTTTTATTCAGGCCTGTAAAAACGGATTATTCTTTACTTTCCAAAAAATAAATCCGCCTGTACAGAGTTATTTGAAACGGTAGATGACAATAAAAAATAGGCTTGCGGTTTTTAACATAAATAGGTATCTCTTAATAAAATAAAAACTAAATATTCATATAGATTATAATCCATTGGCCGGAGAAACGGATATGACGGAAGCAACCAGCAAGGTTCTTTTTAAAAAGGGGATCTGGATCAAAGAGCAGCAGGGAAACTTAACCATTGGGTCGTTGGATAAAACCGAGAAAAATATAAAAATTATACCGGAAAAATTAAAAAAGGTACTCATCGATTTTGAAAACGACATGCTCGAAGCCCTTTATGGAGAAAGATCTGTTGATTTCGAACCGGGCCGGATCGATATTGTAAAAATGTTCGACCAAATTGCCGTTCAATTTAACGCTTACGAGTTAAAGATTTCCTTCTCCGGCACCGACCCGGGTACATATCAGGGCGACTATAACGCCGTTTACAAGATCATTGAACGGTTTATTATCAGTTCTCTGCCAACGAAAGATACAGATTCTCAATCGCCGATTATATACATAAATGCCTCTCTTACTGATAATCATTTATGCATCATTTACCGGGACTCAGGGTCGTTTTGCCATCCGTCAAAGCTGAAAAAGGAAATAGAGTTTATTCAAAAAAAATTAAATGGCAGTGTGCACTATAAGGCCATGAGCGGTGAAAAATCTTACTTCGATATTATGATTCCCTCAACATAATGATCAATTTTCTAGGGCACCTTTGTATCTATTGATTCGTCCAATATTATAAGCTATGGTTTATCGTGTGAACGTTTGATAATACACAACAGTACTGAAAATGAAGTTTTTTCCTATAAAAATAGCCATCGTATGCCTGCTGTCCGCCCCTGTTTTGTATATATCGACATTAAGCCTGTCTGAAACATATTTGAAAAATTATCTATCCAATCAGATCCAAAACATCCTGATCGGCGATTCCAAACCGGTTTTAGACGGGCTTATACGGCTTGAGGAACAAATTGCCAGAAATATTGATACCTACCTTAAAACCAAGCCGTTAATAAGCCGGCTGAAAGTTGATGTTGGCATCTTTGTCACCACTGAAACCGGCAGGATTATCTATCCCATTTATTCAAATATGACCGCCTTGACAGAGAATTTTGAACAGCAGGGCGATACACAGGAAATTGCAAAAAATAACTATGCCCTTTTGAATGACGGCCTGGTGGTGAAGATTGAGATCAGTATCCGGCATGGATCTCCTGTGAGCTGGCTGATTCTGCTTTTCTTTTCTGTCGGTTCCGTCATTATTTTTTCTGTTTTTTACAGGGAAGGCAGCCTGAAAGCCAAGCTGGAGCGCGATGAAAAATCTCAACTGATAAAAGAGTTGCAAACCAAAAAAGAATCGCAGAAAAAATCTCTTGAAGAATTGGGAAAAGAGCGCCGGAAGTTATTTGATAAGATTGATTCCCTGAATACCAGGTATCAAAAAAATAAAACCAGGGCCAAAATAAATGAAGAAGAATTGTTTGACGAAATAATCGCCCTGGAAGAAGAGTTGAATTCTTTTATTGATCTGAAAAAGACCCATGAACTTGAAATCAGTGATTTAAAATCAAAAATTAAAAAATATGAAAGACGCAAGGGATCAAAAAATAAACGCATTGATTTTGATTTTATGGAAAAACGCTTCTCTGCCTTATACAAAAATATCATCATGAACAGAAAGGCATTGTCAGGTTTTTTAAATCTAAACGATGATCAGCAGATAAAGGCTGAAGAATTGCTTTTGATGCTGGACCGATCACCGGATAAGGTCACGATAAAACGAAAGGTTTTTTCGGGAAAAAAGCACAGAAATGCGGCATTTGAAGTTTTGTTTTCGTATAACGGACGACTTTATTTTAAAAAAAATGATAATAACGTGACTGAAATTTTGGTCATCGGAACCAAAAACACTCAACAAAAAGACATGGAATTTCTCCACAGTCTATAGAGAGTAATATGTATCAACCTTTTTACGGTTTGAAAAAAAAACCGTTTCAGATCAGTTCTGATCCGGCATTCATGTGGCTGGGTGAAAAACATAAAGAGGCCTTGGCCACACTTAAATACGGCATTATAGACAATAAAGGATTCTTATTGTTAACCGGTGATGTCGGTACCGGTAAAACCACCCTGATCAATACGTTAATCCAAAGCCTGGATGATGATATTATCTGCACATCCGTACCTGACCCCGGGCTTGAAAAACTCGATTTTTTTAATTATATTGGAGCGGCTTTCGGTATTGACAGGGAATTTTCCACCAAAGGCTCTTTTCTAGCACATTTCAGGCAATTTTTACTCCAGGCCTATGACAAAGGCAAAAAAGTACTTCTTATTATCGATGAGGCCCAGCTCTTAACTCAGGAGCTGCTTGAAGAGATACGGCTCTTGTCAAATATTGAGAAGGCTGAAACCAAATTGATCAATATCTTTTTTATCGGCCAGAATGAGTTCAATGAGATTTTAAACAGGGAGCAGAACCGGGCGGTCCGGCAACGGCTGACGTTGAACTACAATATTGACCCTCTCACACCGGAAGAGACGGGAAGTTATATTGAGCACCGTCTCAATATGGCGGGTGCGGACCCAAGTTCAGATATATTTGATAATACGGCCAAGTATGAAGTCTTTTTATATTCCGGCGGATTCCCGAGACGGATCAATGTCATCTGTGATCACTGCCTTTTATCCGGATATGTTAAAGAACAAAAAAAAATCAATGCGGCGATTGTCAAAGAATGTGCAACGGATCTTAAAATTCCGGAATATGTAAGAAACCGTGATATAAATGGGTATTTCGATTCTCGACCCAAGCCTGCTCAACCGGTTCAACCGGCACCTGAGCCGGTGGCGGCAAGTCAGCCGGTTCAACAGCCGGCTTTGAATCCAGCCCGACCCCATACATCTGAAAATGAGAGCAAAACAGGCGGGTTTGGAATTTTAGGCGGTGTTTTCCTGATATTCATTTTTATTGGATTCGCATGGTTTTTTATGTTTCCTGATCATTTTTCCGAATCCATATCAAAGGTCAGGGATAGATTTATTCAGTCGCCCTTTTATATTGACTCCCCCGCCCCTGATATTGATCGTGACCGATCAAAAGCTTTAAATGATGAAGATCTAACCGCACAAGGGACACAAAAAAAAATAAATAATAAGGAAAATGAAATTCACGATCCGGATCAGATCATTCAACAAGGAGAATCGGTTTCCGTAAAAATTAATCCGGACAATCTTCAACCGATAAGAAACGAACCACCGGATATCGGGTCCGCCAATACTGAATCGGACAAAGAAGATCCCCTTGCTCCTGAAACGATCACCCCTGAAAAAGAACAACCGATGGCGATCGTGCCGGAGATTCATCAACCAGATACTGAATCAGATACTGTTGATCCCATAACACCCCCCCAGACATTGAAATTCGATGACGCCGAAGAAAGGGTCGATTTCACAGAATCTGAAGACCATCCGGCCTTAAAGGAAACCGTTCCGGTTAAACCACTGCCCAAAGAGAAGATTGTTGTTAGATTTAAATACAATACAAACGATTTTACAGAAGACGGATTTCAAAACCTGATGGATTTTACGGATATTTTAAGTGGCCATCCGAACGCGAAAATTCTGATATCCGGTTATACGGATTCTGAGGGGTATAAAAACTATAATATTAAACTGTCTGAATTCAGGGCAAATATTATTCGCAGTTTTTTTCTCGGGCGGGGCATCCATCCCAATCGAATAGAAGTAAAAGGGCGGGGGAGTGAAAATCCGGTGCAGGACAATGCCACTGCCTGGGGTCGGATGATGAACCGGCGGGTTGAAATTGAAGTTATTCCATGATCTTATTTCATCATATCGTCGATTTTATAAAAATCGTAGCCTCGCTGATCTGTAAAATCATACCGTAAAAATAAAAAACAGATATACAAAAAACATTTTTTTTGGTATTATTTTCGCCAATCGGATCTCTTTTCAATCAGAATTTTTTCTATCTGTCAATTAGTGCTGTTAGATGACGAACTAAATTATAGGTTTCACAGACAACATTTTAAACTTAAGGAGGTAAAATGACGGGATACTCAGAAAAAAGAAGGCATGATCGTATCCATTACGAAACATCCAGGCTGATGTACAAAAAAGATTCCAAAGCACCATATTCCTACGCGGCTATGACAAACTACAGCCCCGGCGGATTGTATTTAAGAACAAATGAATACATGGATATCGGTCAGCCCATTATTGTTAAGATGGAAGAGTATGATATAAATGCCACCGGACCTGAAAGATACGATTATTATTACGGGCAGATCCGATGGATAAAAAATTTCCATACCAAATCCTACGATCCTTCATATGGTTACGGCATTCAATTTGACACTTCCATGATTTTTTAGACAACGCCTCTTATCATTTGAACGCTCCCCATGCGACAACGATCAATTGCCGACTCACATTGGACCATACCATTGCTTAATACTTGAGCACTTCATTTCCTGCAGATTATAAACTTTCTTGCCCCGGTAACCCCGGCAGATCAGTAAAACAGATCATGAAACAGAAGATACCATTTGCTTCCTCTTTGTTAACCCCATTCTAATACCTTGCTTTTATTTGTCTTCCAGAATTTGTTCGATTAAAAAAGTCAATTCAACACGCCTTGGATTGACTTTTCCTCATCGTTGCAAAAAGCGTGAAGGTTCCAGCTTCAAGGCGCCAAGGTTGCCGCTGTAGTAATCTACCGCAAAACCTTG
>JANQML010000305.1 GCA_028280105.1 Desulfobacula sp.
CCGTTCCTTTTCCTCTCCCGGATTCTTCCAGTCATATTCAATATATCCCCTTTTCATCCGAAGTTGATCCCGGACAAAGCCGAAGCCGGAAACATCAGACCCTCTTACACCGCCGTCCGGGTGGACATGAACCTTTGCCTGACTGTCTATACAGTAAATATAACCGCTTTTACCGATGGTCTGGGACAGCAAGACTTGCTCGATCCTGGTGATTGCCGCTTCCCGGCTTAATCTTCCGGACTCATATTCTCCATAGAAGAAAGCCGCAATATCCAAATTTTTTTCCGCAATGGCCCGAAGTCTGTTTTTAATCGACACCTGGGCAGATGTCCGTATCAGGCCGGACAGGAGGTCCGTGCTTGAAAAGAGCTCATTCTCAATACTGGTTTCAACTATTTTTTTGACCTGAAAAAAGGCAATGACACTGCATAAAAAGATGATTGGAATCAATACCACCAGGAACGTCAACAACAACTTGTTGCGAAAATTCAGCCTTGAAAAAAAATTCAAAATTTAACCCATCTCCCCCCGTCATTGATCTTTTGTTATCAATGGCGTTTAACCCGGGTATCCGTGTTAAACCCCTGTTGCAGGCATCTGTGATATCCATACACCATCGGATTAAATAAATAAACTTAAATAAATTGAGCAATAAAATTAAGTATAGGGGTTGTCAAAATAACGTTCCGATCTAGTTTCTCATGTTACGGGTTGAACAGCAAATGACGCCGAGACTGTCGACCCTTTCAGAGAGCTTGACTTTATCAAGACCCTTTTTTTTCGGAACATATTTTTGTCATTTGCTATAGATGAGCCGGTTAATATTAATTTGATGGTGATATATACCTTACTTTTGGATTATGCGGGCGATTTGAATACCAGTTTGTAAAGCTGAATCAACTTGATGGGATCATATGACATTTTAGCCTGCCGCAATCCTTCAATACCCAAATCCTGCTCCCGGTTTAAAAACCGGCACCGGTCCTGAAGAAAAGCAGCCGTTTCCTGATTAATAAGCTGGGCAGCGCCTTTGAAACGGATATCGGATTTTTCAAATTGGATATCAAAGGTGGTGTCATTTAAACGACTGAAAACGGAAAACGCAACCACCTCATCTTCTACCAACAGGGCGAGCCCTTCAAGACCCAGCGTGTCAAACCGGTCAAAAGAGGATTGAATGGCTGAAAATTCCAATTCAAGCGTTTTGGACGGACGTTTATATTTTGCCATCAACTTTTGGGCCAAATCAAATGCCTTCTGCCTGAAACGGCCTTCAAGCGGACGGACGGCATATTCCGGATATTTCCGTTTAAACTGAGAAATCAGATTTTTCTTTTTGTGAAGTTTTTCCCCGGTCAGTTCAGTTAATAAATTAACGTCATAGAGGTATTCGGCAATCTCTCTTTTCTCTTCCACCCGGTAATAGGTGCTGATCTCAGGATACTCTTTCAGGTAGCTTTCCGGACACAGGATAAAATCGGGAGATAACCCGGTTGATTGCAACTGCACGGACAAGAAAACCAGATCCCGGGGCGCCAAAGCCCGGCCAAGTGGCATGAAACAGACTTTGGATACGGCATCATAAACCAATACCCTGTTCTGATATAACGTCCATGAGAACTGGCACCCGTCCTGCCAGGTGAACAGATTTGCAAAATTATACTCACAGGAGATAGGTTGAAACTTTTTCACATAGGTTTCAAAGCATTCCCGATCCGCCAGCTCTATTCTTTTAAATTCCGGAAACCGGATTCCATGCGGTGCCTCCATCATATCTTCACAGGCATACATTTCAATGATCCTCATACTTTAGCGGTATATACCCTTTCAGGGGAACAAAACCGATTTTGTCATAAAAGGGTTGAGTCCCGGGTTCGGCGATTAATCCGATCCAGTCGACATGCTTCTCCTTGAGCGCCCGGATCAGCAGCTGAATAATCTTCTTTCCGATTCCGTTTCCCCGGTAGGCTTTCAAAACGGTAACGTCTTGAATGTAAGCATCGCTTGACAGATCCGAAAGGGCCCGGCCCATTCCGATCATCTTTTCATTATAAAAAACCCCGACAAAGACAGCCGAATTCTGAATCACCGTTTTCAGGAATGCCAGGTCATCGCTTTCGGAAGGTGTAAGCCAGCCCGCCTCCCGGTATAATTGAGCCAGATCCTTTTCAGGCCCCTTTGTAATAATTTTTATATCAATATCAGCCAACATCGGTTCGTACTCTTAAGCATTTTCATCTCCGGTTTCAAGCATCTGTTTGGCAAACCGGGGTAATATAAATGCCGCTTCATGAATCTCAGGGTTATAATATTTAAGCTGGGTCTGTAAATCCAGATGAATACTGCGGGACGGTCTTCTCAGATCGGGACCCAAGGACCCCAGGCACAGGCCGATATGTCCGCCGGGATAGGTCGGTACCAGAACATGGGCATAGGCCTGTAACGGAAACAACGCTTTTGTCATTTGAGCCAGCTTTATAACGGTCTTTTTATGAAGAAACAAGGATTCTCCCTGGGTGGCCATTATCCCCCCGGGCCGGAGAGCTGCTTTTAAAGACCGGTAAAAAGGCTTTTCAAACAGATCGGCGGCAGGACCGATGGGGTCGGACGAATCCACAATAATAAGATCGTATTCCTTTGACTTTTCTTGAATAAACTCGATGCCGTCCCGGATAAAAATATTGACCCGCGGGTCGTCAAATCCGCAGGCCAGTTTCGGAAAAAATGCTTTGGACACGGTCATCACCGATTCGTCAATCTCACAAAAATCAATCGCTTTAACACCGTCATGGCGTCCGATCTCTCTTAAAACACCGCCATCTCCGCCGCCGATAACCAAAACACTTTCCGGATTGGGGTGGGCAAACATAGGGATGTGGGTTAACATCTCGTGATAGGCAAATTCGTCAAATTCAGTGAGCTGAACAATGCCGTCCAGGACCAGCATCCTGCCGTGATGACGGGTCTGGTAGACCTCAATCTGCTGGAATTTGCTTTTTTTATTGTACAATACGCTTTCAATTTCAAAGGAATTGGCAGCACCGGGCCACAGATGACAGATCTCGGAAAACCAGCCCTTGGTAATACGATTATAATTTTTCATTGTTACCCGTTTAATGATACTTACTGGCGAAATGCGACCTGTAATTTATAATGTTCCCCTTTAAAAAAGGCGACGGCAAACTCAGCCGCTTCCCTGGGCTCATAGTATTTGCATGAAAATATATCCAGATAGGCGGCATTGCTCTCATTGGCAAAGTGTCCCGAAACCAGCGATGTCTCTATCAACTGGGTCATTGAAAATCCGGCTACTTTTCTGTCTTCGCCGAAATGGACGACTTCACAGTTTCCAAACCGTTTCATTTCAATCCGGTCGCACAGTTGATAGACAAACGTCTTAATCTTTTTTTCATCGCGGATCGATACAGGATCACAATTGTATATATCAACAGATGCGGCAATTCCCCAGGGAGACTGATATTCATACTCTTTTTTCCATGACAGCGGCAGGGAGTTGTCCTGGATTGGAGTCGTTCTAAACAATTGTTGTTCACCGGTTTTGCCGATATGCCCCCGCTTCTGATCAGAGGAGATAATTGTATTTTTTGACTGAAAAGAATTCCGTATGGACTCCACCGCTGCATCCAAATCAATGCTGTCCGAACAGGTGAAGATATCCACGGCCGCGTAATTATGTTCCGGCCATGCGTGTATCGTAAAATGGGACTCGGCAATGACAACCACGCCCGAAACGCCCTGGGGTTCAAATTTATGAAAATTAGAACTGATAACGGTTGCACCGCTTTCCCGGGCCGCATCCAACATGGCTTTCTCAACCCCATCGGTGTCAAGAAAGACCAGCGGTCCGCATTCATAGTATTCAATGGTGATCTGTCTTCCTAGGGCAAGCGCTCTTTCCTGGAGCAGATTCTGTGCGAACGACATATTTTTATCTAACATTACCGGTAACTCCAAATGCTTTTAAAAAAGTCAGGAAGGATCCGAATCAATCCTTCCTGTCTTTTCAGTATTAATCGGACTTTATAATAAAGCGGTTATCATGTTTATTCAAGACCCTGAGGGAAAAACAAAAGGCATCTGCTTTCTTAACTCCCTTGTTTTTTTAAACAAAAATAATAAAAAACGATACCATGAAATGGTGCCGATCCCTATGGTTTTAAGGAAAAGAGGCTAATATAATTCCATAATCGCTTCGAACCGCTCGAACTCAGAGTCTGTTTTTACATTTTTCCGTTTCAGGTTTTCAATCATCTCCGGTGCATTAAACCGGATATAGGGATTGGCTTTTAATTCATCCGCCAGTGTCGAAGTCACAGGGTCGGATGAATAGCTGTTTAAAAAATCATCTATACCGGTATTTTCAGGTTCAATGATACGGGCATATTTCATGGATTCTTCCACGTAATCGTGACCGGCATAAATCCGTGTTGTTCCGGGGAATGCCATCAGCCGTTTTAAAGACTGAAAGAACGCCCTCAAATCACCTGAAAAACAATTCCCCACGGTTCCGTTAAAAAGGGTGTCTCCTGTCACCAGAAAATGATCGGCGGCAAAGGTGACGGAATCCCGGGTGTGCCCGGGGGTGGGAAAGGCTCTGACGCTTTCACCGTTCAAATCAAACAGCCGGTCCGACCTAATGGTTTTACAATCAATCCATTCTGCACCGGTTTTCGACAACAGATCGGCGTTACCCGTGGTGTGATCGTTATGGGTATGGGTATTGGTCACATATTTGATCCGTATCTTTCTTGATCCGGCAAACTCAATCATTGCATCTGCCGCCCCCCCGTCAATGGCCATACCGCAGCTGCCTGAATAGACAAGGTACCCCAAATTGTCAAAAGAATATCTGAATTGTTCTATATTCATTTTATATCCTAATACCGTCCGTTCTTTGGTTAACATACAGATGATGGATCGTTATCAACATCCTAATTCACGGTCAGACGATTATCAATCGTCTTATTAACTATAATCCCGATTGAACCAAACGCAATATGAAAGTTGATCTCTTGAAAAGAGGCGTTTCCTGTATTAATTTTTACATCAAATCATAGTTAAGATACTGTTAAAATATTATTTTTTATCCCGAATATTTTAGATCATACCGGGATAAAATCACCAGGGAGGAACGGTTATCAAACCGACGCATACTTTAAGCATACCGGCCACATGGGTGGACCAATACGGCAATTATCTCTATTCATTTGCATTGTACCGGGTCCAGGATGAGACCATTGCACAGGATCTGGTTCAGGAGACCTTGACCGCTGCTTTGAAGTCCAAAGATAATTTTAAAGGCAGATCTTCTGAAAAAACATGGCTCACCGGGATACTGAAACACAAGATACTTGATTACCTGAGAAATAAATACCGGGAGCCGGTATTTGAAGAAACACGTCCTGAGACGCCTAAAGATGAAGATATCCTCAGCCCAAAAGGCCAGTGGGCAACCGGTTCCGTCAAATGGAAATCAAATCCGGAAAACCTTCTCGAACAAAAAGATTTTATGGATGTTGTCAAAACATGCCTCATCGAGCTTCCTGACCGGCCGGCCCAAGCATTGTCATTAAGGGAAATCGACGGCTATTCCACAAAAAAAATTTGTAAGATTTTAAATATCACTCCGACTAATTGCTGGGTGATTCTCCACAGGGCGAGATCACTGATGAAAAAATGTATCGAAATCAGATGGATCAAATCAGACCGGCTTGAATCAGACGATTTAAATCCCTAAGACCGAAAAGGGGAAAAGATGATCAATAACTGGACGTTAAATTGTAAAGATATGGCCAGGCTCATTTCAAGATCCATGGATGAAACACTGCCTTTGAGGATCCGGTTGGGGATTAAATTCCATTTAATGATGTGCCGGCTCTGTGTTGATTATAAAGACCAGCTTGAATTCATCCGAATGGCAGTTTCAAAATGCGATTGCTCTCAGGCACCGGATTCTTTTTTAACCCCGCTGCCCGAAGATGCCGAAAAAAAAATAAAAGCCCATCTATGTCAATTGGAATGTGACCTTAAAAAAGAATCCGGCCGCCAATGATCTGCTGTTCAGCCACAGGCCGTTTTTAACACCAGATTGTCCCGGTGGATGATCTCGTCGTAATGCCGGGCTCCCAGGCAGGCTTCAATCTGAAACGTTTTCAATCCTTTTATCAATTGAATGTCTAAAGACCGGTAGTTCACCAGCCCGGTACCGATGATCTGATGATCCGTTGTTTTAAAATTCACAGCCGCCCCCTGTTCAAACTCACCTTCGACCGCCACCACACCGATGGGCAGCAGGCTCTTCCCGTTTTCCGCCACGGCACGAACCGCCCCGTCATCGATGATAATACTGCCTTTGGGTGTAAGGGTATGGGCAATCCAGCACTTTCTGGAAGCCATCTTTTCCTTTCCGGCTACAAAATAGGTTCCGAACCGTTTTCCGTTGAACAGATCCGTAAGGATATCGGGTTGATCCCCTCTTGCAACGATCATGGGAATTCCGGCAGAGGTGACTTTTTGAGCGGCCTTTATTTTGCTCAGCATGCCGCCGGTTCCCAGGGTTCCGGGGATATGGCTGGCATAGTCCTCGATTTTCTGTTCATACCGGCTGACCGTTGAGATCAGACGGGCATCGTCATGGCGCCTGGGGTCTTTGTCGTACAAACCGTCAATATCCGTCAGTATGAACAAAAAATCGGCATCCAGAAGAAGGGTGATCATGGCTGCCAGATTATCGTTATCCCCAAGCTTGATCTCCTCCACCATAATGGTATCGTTCTCGTTTATAACGGGCACCACCTTCCAGTTGATCAGTGTATGCAGACAGTTCCGGGCATTGAGATACCGGGTCCGGTCATTCAGGTCTTCCCCGGTCAGCAGGATCTGGGCGACTTTCCGGCCATACCGGCCAAAATCCTTTTCATATTCATTCATCAATTCGGTCTGGCCGATGGCCGAAACAGCCTGGCGAAGCGGTATCTCCGTGGGCCTCCCGGCCATTCCCATCTTCCTGACACCGGCGGCCATGGCCCCGGAAGAGACCAGGATGACTTCAATCCCTTTGTCCATCAATCGGCTGATCTGGCTGGTGATGGCATCAATCACCACCAGGTTTAAACCGTTTTCGGCAGTAATCACGTTACTGCCCAGTTTCACAACCACTCTTTTTGCTCGTTTCAAATATTCAACGGGCATGCCGATTCCTTTTTAAGAAAATTCTTTATCAATGGGGGTGTGGGAAAACGGCTTTGCATCTTCACCCACATAATCTTTTACCCGGTGGCCGTTTCCCATCATCCGCCACTGGTATATCATCAGCCCTTCAAGTCCCACAGGCCCCCTGGCATGAATTTTATTGGTGCTGACCCCGACTTCCGCTCCAAGCCCGAAACGGAATCCGTCTGAAAACCGGGAGGAACAATTCCAGAACACATCAGCCGTGTCGGCACGATCCATGAAGTAGAGCGCCCGGGATTTATCGGTTGTCACGATGACATCGGTATGTCCCGACCCATATTGATTGATGTGAGAAAGGCCCTGGTCCAGGCTGTCCACCACACGGATTGAGACGATCAGATCCAGATATTCGGTCTGCCAGTCTTTCTCCCCTGCTGCATCCACATCAATGATCGCCTGTGTTTTTCCACACCCCAGAATGCTTACCTGTTTTTGTTCAAGTGCTGTTTTCAATTTCGGGAGCATCTCATTTGCCACATCCCGGTGGACCAGAATGGTTTCGATGGCATTACAGACCGCCACATACTGGGTTTTACTGTCCACGGCCAACTCAATTGCCATATCCGGATCAGCCAGGCGGTCAATGTAAAGATGACAGATCCCGTCGGCATGGCCCAGAACCGGTATACGGGTGTGATCCATAATGTACTTTACAAACGCATTGCTGCCCCGGGGAATAATCAAGTCAACCGTCTGATCAAGTTGTAACATCCGGTCGACGTCGCTGCGGGTTTCCAGCAGCCCCAGCCAGCCGGCAGGACATCCGGCATCGACGCCGGCCGCGTGAATGATTTGAGCAAGCACCTGATTGGTTTCAGACGCCTCTGAGCCGCCTTTTAGCAGGACAGCATTTCCGCTTTTCAAACAGAGTGCGGCGATCTGAACCAGGGCATCGGGCCTGGACTCAAAAATCACGCCGATAACACCGATGGGACGGCTGACCTTGTATAACTCCAGACCGTTGTCAAGCTCAACGGCATTCAGAGTGGTGCCCACCGGATCTGCCAGTCGGATCAGACTCTCTATTCCGTCACAGGCCTCTAACCGTTTTGCCGAATCAAACTTTAGCCGTTTGAGAAGCGGTGTATCCAGATTCTCTTTTCGGGCCCTTTCCAAATCGTTTTTATTGGCATCCCTGATGGCGGATTCATTGGTCTTTAAAGCGGAAATGATATTTGCCAAGGCCTTGTTTTTAATCTCAGCGGAAAGAGACGACATTGAAATTGAAGCGGTTTTGCATTGATTTGCCGTTTGTTGAATATCCATTTATCTATCCTTCAGTCATTTTTAAATCAATCAATCATCAGACACGGGTTAAATCAAAATAGTAAGAACACCACCTGTCGGGCCAGATGGTGTTCTTTAAAAA
Source organism: Desulfobacula sp. (assembly GCA_028280105.1). Classification (GTDB taxonomy): domain Bacteria; phylum Desulfobacterota; class Desulfobacteria; order Desulfobacterales; family Desulfobacteraceae; genus Desulfobacula. The sequence goes on from JANQML010000305.1 coordinate 8,624, forward strand.
AACATCAAAAAAAGAAAAATTTAACTGTCCAGTCTCTTTTTTAAGTCTTCCATTAATGTCTCAAATGAATTTTTGCGCAGCACCTGGTTAAACTGGGAGCGGTAATTCCCCACAAGGCTCACACCTTCAACAACGATATCATATACCTTCCAGGAACCGTCCGATTGCATGTACATCCGGTAATTGATGGGAATCTCCAAGGACTCGGTGATAATCTTCGTATCGACCTGGGCTTTGTTATTCTTTTCAGATGTTTTGGTATAGATCACTTCTTCATTGTTATAAGATTCGATCCTGGACACATAGGTCTTTTCCAGTAACCGGCCGAATAAAGATATAAATTCATCTTTCTCCTCCGGGCTTATCTGCCTCCAATGCTTGCCGAGACTCAACTGGGACATCCTCGAAAAACTGAACCGTTCGTGAATAATAGCGCGGAGCATATCCCTTCTTTTTTCAAGATTCTCCTGGCCCTGGTATTGAGGATCTTTAAGAACGTCCACAAGTTTATCAATACTGGTTTTGAGCTGATCCTGAAACGGAGTTGCAAAAACAGGATTTGCAGAGGCCAGCAGACAGGGCACCACCAGAAGAATCAACACATATTTTAATTGTTTCATAATCTATCTCCTGTAAAAAGCAATGGTTCAGCTTTTCTTTAAATCATTATACGCGTCGTCTTTATCTTCTTTTATGGTGAATACTTTTTCAAGCTTTGTCAATGATAAGGCATTCATCACCGTCTCACCCAAACCGGTGAGCACAAATTGTTTGTTGTCCCTTCGGCTCCATTGAAGCCCTTCAACCATGGTGGCGATACCCGATGAATCCATGAAGGAGACGCCGTCAAGATCGACAATAACTCCTTTTACCCCTTTTTCGAAAAAGGGCAGAAGCTTGGCCCTCAGGTTGGGGGATGTAAACATATCCACCTCCCCTTTAACGGTGATGACGCCGATATTATCTTTTTCAATACTACTGACTTTAAAGCTCATAGGACTGTTAATTCTCAAAAATATATTTATTGATTAACTCTTCGATACTGATGGCTGACTCGGTATAGGTCAGTGAACCATCATCCCCCAGTATATCGTCAGATCCGCCCGGAGAAAGCTTGACAAATTTATCCCCGATCACGCCCTTTGTCCGAATGGAAGCAATGGTGTCGTCCGTGATCCGGGTCCCTTTTTGGATTTCCATATGCAGCAGGGCTTCGTCTTCTTCCAGTGTAATACGCTTTACTTTACCCACCGGGACGCCGGCAATTTCGACCGATGAGCCGACCTCAAGCCCTTCGATGGATCCGAACCGGGCATTGATCGTAAAGGTGTTGGAACCGAACAGATCAACACCGCCCAGATTAACGGACAAATAGACCAGGCAGGCAATACCGATCATCATGAAAACACCGACTGAAATTTCTGTTTTTTTCCCGTACATAGCGATTATTTTAAATCCTATAGCAATAAAGAAGTCAAGATATAATCCACAACCAAAATAGACACGGATGTCAGCACAACCGTATTGGTCGTGGCTTTGCTGACCCCTTCTGTTGTGGGTTTGGCCGTAAACCCCATAAATGTGGCAATCCAGGTAATCAAAAGCCCGAAGCACAATGATTTGATTATACCGCCGTATATATCGGCAGCCGTTACCGCTGCCACCATTTTTCCGATATACGCCCCTTCATTCACACCCAAAAGCTTCACCCCGACCAGATAGCCGCCGGCAATTCCGACCAGATCAAAAAAGGCTGTCAGCAGTGGCAGGCAAATGATCCCAGCAATAATTTTGGGGCTGATTACGTATTTCATCGGATCAACGGCCATCATTTCCAAAGCCGGGAACTGGTCTGTAATTTTCATTATTCCGATTTCCGCCGTAATGGCGGAACCGGCCCGGCCGGTGACCATCAGTGCACATAACACCGGTCCCAGTTCCCGGATAATCGAAAGCGCCACCATCACCCCCAACGCGGCCTCGGCCCCGAACTGACTCAGCGAGTAATATCCCTGAATCCCCAGAACCATTCCGGTAAACAAGGCCGTGACAAAGATAATTAGAAAGGATTTGGATCCGATAAACTCTATCTCTTTAAGCAGCCGTTGGAACCGGAACGGAGGGATGAACGCCTGGCTTAACGAGATAAACAAAAATATCCCGGTCCTTCCCAGGACCTGGAGGCGGTAAAGGGTAAACCGGCCCAAGGATGCTGCTATCTGCACGGGTGTTCTGCTCCTTTAATCAAACAAAATCTCATCAAGGTAATTGGTATCGGTCCGGGTAAACGGAATCGGACCCTCGGGGGCACCGTTAATAAATTGCTTTACACGCGGGTCCTTACTATTTCTGATCTCTTCAACCGTGCCTTCGGCAATGATTTCTCCATAAAAAAGAATAATAATTTTATCGGCAATTTTAAAACTGGATTCAATATCATGGGAAACAACGATGGAAGTAATGTCAAGGGTGGTATTCAAATCTTTGATTAATTTATCGATAACGCCGGTGGAAATCGGATCCAGACCGGATGTGGGCTCATCATAAAAAATGACTCTGGGGTCCATGACAATGGCCCGTGCCAGACCGACCCGTTTCATCATGCCGCCTGATAATTGAGAGGGCATCAGATGTTCAGTTCCCCTGAGCCCCACCATCTCAAGCTTCATGGTAACAATGGTTTTTATAATATTGTCTGCAATTTTGGTATGTTCACGAAGCGGGAAGGCAATGTTTTCATAGATATTGAGGTAATTAAAAAGTGCTGACCCCTGGAAGAGCATCCCCATCTTCTTTCGGATTTCATAGATTTGCTTTTTGCCCATCCGGGTCATATCCGTACCGTCAAAATAGACCGATCCTGAATCCGGTTTTTCCAGGCCTGTAATCTGGCGAAGCAGGGTAGTTTTACCGGAGCCGCTTCCGCCGAGGATAACAGTTATCTTCCCCTTTTCAAAACGGCAGTTAAGGCCGTTTGAGGCAACGACATCGTCGTATTTTTTCACCAGATTTTCTACTTTGATCATGATGGTAAATGATGTTATCCGTTTTAAGTTATTATTAAATAACGTAAGCGATATACCCTGTCAATGATATTATCCCGCCCTGAATACAGCCGGCGTGTTATTTTGATCCGGGTATGTCAAAGATTGACAAAGTCACAAAGGCTTTATATAAAAATCAGAAATGACGAAAACTTATAGGCGGGTTTCACCACGCAGATACCGGCTAAAATTTATAATTGATACAACCGTTAAACACAAAATGGGTCCGGTGCTTGAATCCGGATGCTCCCTCAATCCGCATGCAAAAAAACATTATTACTTGAGGCGTTTATGGTATCTGATCCGATTCGAATTCGAATTCAGTCCAGCCCGGAGAATCTGATTGATGTCCGACGTGCAATGGCACGGATATTGTGTGATACTAAACTATCAAAAGAAGAGCGCGGGGAAGTGATCCTTGCCGTGGACGAAGCCTGCTCCAACATCATTCGCCACGGGTACAAAAACGATTATACCCGACCCATTGATCTTGATGTGGAATTAACAACAGATCATTTTTCAGTCATTATCTCTGATCAGGGGATCGAGTTTGACGTCGATTGCATCAAAAAAAGGGATATCTGCGAAATCAAGCCGGGCGGATTGGGTGTTTATATTATTTATCATGCCATGGACACGGTAAGGTACAGCCGGACAAAAGACGGGCTCAACCAGTTAAGAATGGTCAAAAACCTTAAATGAGACGGATTTAAACCATTTATTCAGCACCCCGGCTGTTCACCGGAGATGATCATGAGTGTCATATCGTCCGACTGGGGTGCCAGGCGGGATTGAGATTGATCTTTTATCCATTGAGCCTGATCGATCAACGGCATCTTGCCCGACGACACCAGCCATCTCATAAACCCGTTCAGTCCAAGTTCGGTCCCTTGTCTGTCTCCCATTTTCAGCCGTCCTTCGGTGAACCCATCCGTAAACAGATAGAGCCGGCCGCTCCGAATGGATATCTGCCTGGCCGGGCGGATCACATCCGACAATACCCCCAAAGGCGGATCAGAGGCTTCAATTTTAAGGATCTGCTTCTCCCGAACAAGAAGAGGGGGGATATGACCTAAATTGACGATATCCATCTTTTGGGTCTCTGGATCAAACCACCCGCCCACAAAGGTAACAAACATTCCCCGGATGGCAGTTTCACATAACTCATTGTTCATCAATTGGACAATCCGGCTGATGTCGTCCATCACCTTGCACAGGCAACGAAAAAGAGAGACGGTTTTTGCCATGAGCAATGCGGCGGCCGTGCCTTTACCCGACACATCCCCAAGACAGAAACAGATGGTCCCGTCAGGCCTTTTAAAATAATCATAGAAATCACCGGACAGGTGACGTGCCGGAATATTAAATGCCGTTACCCGGCGGAATCGGATGATATCCGGCTGAAGGCTCTTTTGAATCTCTCTGGCCGCATCCAGTTCGGCCCTGAGTCCGGCAGCGGCTTCATCCCGTTCTTTCAAAGATTTCTGCAACTGCCAGGTCAGTTCCTGGTAACCGATATTGTCATCCGCCAACCGGTGGCCGGCCTGTTCCATGACCGTGCTGTAATCCAATTGCCGGCCCGTGGATATCCGCAACAGCGTTGATGCTTTCTTAACCTGGTCCGGCAGCATCGAAAGCAGGGAATTGACCGTATCCTTTTTTAAACCGAATAATTGCTTCCCGTTTTGAATCAGCCGGATAAGCGCCCCTGATTTGTCGTGGCAGGTATAAAAAGCGTTGCACAGATCGGAATAATGCATCATTCCCGCAAGGGTTGATTCAAGGGTTTCGTGAATCCGGTTCCGCCGCTCGTTATATTTCAGAATATGGTGATGAGACCCGATGGCACGCGTATAGCTTGACGGAAAGTTCCATTTTTCCGCCAGAATCGCCCCAACCGCATCATGGGTGGTACGGAAAAGAGCCGTTTCCATCTTGTGCCGCTGCCAGGGCGGGTTGGCCCGAAGCAATGGAAACCTGTCCGCCTTATCCGGTTCCATCGAGAAAAGGACAAGAAGTCCGATATCCTGGAGCATGCCCGCTGTAAAGGCTTCCTCTGAAGGACCCTTGATCAGAAGACCCAGCTGCCTGGCAGCAACCCCCCGCCTGACGGAATCCTCCCAAAAGGTGTTGGCGTCAAAACCCAGGATTGTTTTTTGGGACAACGCCTCTTTAACGGCAAAACATAATACCAGGTTCGTCAGACGGGCCATCCCCATGGCAACCACTGCCTCGGAAATCGTTTTAACCTTATGGCGGAATTGAAAAAACGCGGAATTGGCAAATCTTAACAGCTGGGTGGTCAGCACCGGATTCATGGTTATCAGATCCGTAATTTTATCGACCCGTGCATCTTCCTTCATGATGTACCGGATGAGCTGTAACACCTGTGCATCCGGAGCCGGAAGATCTTCCGGTTCAATATCCCTGTAAAACCCCACAGCCATTGGTTTTCCCTCTTTTTGGCCGTCATCTCCGGTCCTGTTTTATACGATCCGGTTTAATACGATCCGGTATTCCGTTAAAGAATCCGAAAAGCACGGGAAGCGGCTGATATTCATCCCCCCATATTATCGCCCGATATGATTTACTTCGCCCCGGGTCAGGGCAAGAAGATCCTTCGGGCTCAACTCTATCTGGAGGCCGCGTTTCCCGCCGGAAACAAATATGGTATCAAAAGATCGGGCAGACGCATCAATAATGGTACGAAGTGATTTCTTCTGTCCGATCGGGCTGACCCCGCCCACAAGATAGCCGGTGGTTCTTTCCACCTGCCCGGGGGCAGCCATGTCGGCTTTTTTGACTTTCATTAGTTTTGCAAACGACTTCAGGTCCAGCTGCTGAGAGACCGGCAGGACAGCGACCGCAAGCTCTGTATTATCGCATAAGACCACCAGGGTTTTAAATGTCCGGTGAGCGGAAAGCGTCAGTTTTTCAACGGCTTCACGCCCAAAGGATTTCACAGTGGAATCATGGTCATATGAATGGAGCGTATGGGGTATTTTTTCTTTTTTTAATCTCTTTACTGCCGGTGTCATAGGCACATCCACCCTGGAAAATCCTATTTGGGCTAAACTGGTTGCAATTTAATGAGTTCCGTTTATTCTGCCGGTCATTCCAGCTGTGGGTATTTCAACAAAAAGATAAGAATGGCAGTCTCAATTATACCGTTTTTGCTAAATTATGCATCCACTTTTTTTATCTTTTTCAAAAATCCGATCAATTGGGCAATATGTTTTTTTTCTTCCCGTATGATTTTATCGATTTTTTCTTTCCCTAACCGGACCGGCACCAGGTCTTCCAAGCCCACGTAGAACAGAATGGATTTCTTTTCAAGACCAATGGCCGTTTTAATAATCTCTTCCATACTCTCTCTTCCGGTAATCAACTCCAACACATCCGGGTCGCCTTCTCCCCCGTGGGCATCGGCCATGGCATCCAGGTATAACGATAACTCATCATTGGGATCAAAAACCGTTTGTGCCGTCTCGTGCTTGGCCAGGTCTTTTTTCATTTCCTCAAAGCTGATCTCGTGCTGATTTTCCATCTTGGCAAGGCCCAGTAAAAATTTTCTGTCTGATTCATCTTCCTGAAGGTCTGCCGCTTTCCGATAAAATGCCGCCCCGTTTTTTTCAATTTGCACAGCCATTTTAAACACTTCTTCCGCATTAAAACTATATGCCATATTACATACTCCTTAAATATTAGAGAAATTGCCGAAACTATCTACTTTTTTCAGGCTTTAATATCTTCGTTCTCATGGAAATTACAATCCGGAAGAGATGATGTCAACATTCGTTCCAAACAAAGATGAAACTTTTTTTGGCAGCCGGGCAATAAAAAAGTTTCTGAAAACGGCAGGAGATTTATTATTTGATTAACAGATAAAAGCCGTTGAGAAAAAAGATGAAACATTTCTGTCCGGAGTCCATGGCAGGGTATGTGTTCGATATCAATCAAATGCACCCCGATATTTGTTCATTTAGGGAAGAGGCACGGTTTATTGTAGTCATCCATGAAACATGGTATTTAAATGGATTGGAAACGGCGCACATTCAGGCAACAGAACAGATTCAAAGGAAAACCGAATGGAGAGATCCGATACTCACTGGGCGCATGCGGTATTCAAACAATTGGCCAAAAACATTGAAACGGTTATCAAAGGCCAGGGGCCGACGATTCGCGCCATTCTTGCCGGTTTTGCCACAGGCGGGCATATTCTTCTGGAAGACAACCCGGGCACCGGCAAAACCACCCTGGCAAAAGCTTTGGCAAAGAGTGTTGATATTGATTTTAAACGAGTCCAGTTCACACCGGATCTGTTACCGTCAGATATCCTGGGTGTTTCTATTTTCGATCCGTCCAAACGGATCTTTAACCTGCACCATGGGCCGGTGTTCACCAATATTCTCCTGGCCGACGAGATCAACCGGGCCTCTCCAAGAACGCAATCCGCCCTTTTGGAAGCCATGGCTGAAGACCAGGTCAGTATCGACGGCAACCGGCTCGACCTTGACGATCTTTTCTTTGTCATTGCCACCCAGAACCCCATCGAGTCCAGGGGTACCTATCCGCTTCCCGAAGCCCAGATGGACCGGTTCAGCATGCAGCTGGAACTGGGCTATGTCTCCCTTGAAGATGAGCTGGCCGTCATCACCGGTCAAAAAGAAAACCACCCCCTGTACACCATCCGGCCCTGTACCACGCTTCAGGATATATTAAGACTCAGGGACCTGGTCAATCAGGTCTATATTTCAGAGGAACTGAAGACCTATATCATCCGTCTGGTCAGTTCCACCCGTGAAACACCGGGTGTTGCAATGGGGGCCAGCCCTCGGGCATCCATCGCCATGATGAAAACCGCATGCGCACTTGCCCTGTTTGACGACCAGGATTTTGTCAGCCCCGATCATATCCAGGAAATTGCCGTCCATACCATTGCCCACCGGCTGGTATTGGACCCCCAGTCCAAATTTTCAGGTATCACCTGCCGGCAGGTGGTTCAGGATATCTTAACCACCCTCACTGTGCCGGTGTAACCCCATGAATCGGCTCTGGTTCCTGTATCGGTCATACGGCCTGCTTTATGCGGCCGGACTATGGTGTAACCGCCATATCAGGCCGCCCGGTGCCTTTGTCATCACGGTGATCCTGGTTTCCGGCATTCTGGGCTTCAATCTTTTCAGAACCCTGATATACCAGGTTCTGGCCATTGGATCCGTTTTGTTCACACTCTCCGTGATCACCTCTTTTTTTCCGTTTAAAACCGGCATCCAGATTCTTAGGATTCTGCCGGACTATGCCGGGGTTGGCGCCCCTTTATCCTATGAAATAGAACTGACGAATCTGACAAAAAAAAGAGAGATAGGTCTGGTACTGTACGAAGAAAACCATGATCCGCGTCCCGATTTCGACACATTTAAAACACGGAAAGAACCGGAAGAACACCTGCGCAATTTTTGGGACAGAACAACCCGGTATTACCGGTGGCTGTGGCTGATCCACAGAAATAAAAAAACCGGATTCAGCCCGGTGAACCTGCCTGAACTACCGCCCGGAGAAACCGTCCGGGTGAAAATCCACTCCCGGCCCTATCACCGCGGGTTCATCCACTTTACCGGATTGACCCTGGCACGGCCGGACCCTCTGGGGCTTTTCAACCGGATTGTTTTCATCAAAAAAACGCAAAAGCTGCTGGTATTGCCAAAGCGGTATCTGCTTGACCCGCCGGATCTGTTCTCCAGCCGCCAATACCACGCCGGGGGTATCAGCCTGGCATCTGCCGTGGGAAATTCAACCGAATTTATGTCCCTGAGATATTACCGTCCCGGAGACCCCTTAAAAAATATCCATTGGCGGACCTATGCAAAAACCGGAGAGATGGTGATAAAGGAATTTGAAGATGAATATTTTGTCCGCCATGCTCTGATTTTAGATACATGGTTATCAAACACAGATGAACCCCTTTTTGAGGCAGCCGTCAGTATTGCCGCCTCATATGTCAGCGCTATGCAGACCGGAGAATCCATCCTTGACCTGATGTTTGTGGCAAACAGGTGCTATTCGTTTCCCAGCGGCAGGGGCTTGTCAGGGACGGATAAAATGATTGAAATACTTGCCTGCGTTCAACCCAGCCCGGAAAAATCGATTCAGGATCTCGTTCCGGTCATAAAAGCCCATATCAAACAATTCTCCGGCTCCATCTGCCTCTTTCTGGATTGGAGCCCGGCCCACCAAAGGATAAAAGATATTTTCACGCGGGCCGATATTCCGGTGCATATGATCATCGTGACCCGTGATGAACAGACCCTGTCAAAAAAGATTATGGCCCAAAACGGTTCCACGGAAGGGATAAAAATAGTTGAAATCGACCGGATCGAAAAGGAGCTGGCCCGGTTATGACCCCTCCCCCGTTTTTCCTAGGCACGGTTCTCCTGTTCTGGGGATGGCAGGTTCAGACCCTGGCGGTTGCCGTCTGTCTTGCAGGCATCATTGAATCTCCGCAACTGGTGAAAACCCGGTTTGAATTCACGGCCAAGGATTTCAACAAATTCGTGGATATCAGCATTGTGCTGCTGGCGGCAACGGTTGTAACCGCCCTGACAATAGATATCCACAAAGCGTTGGCAACATTGTTGAAATGGCTTCCCCTGGTCCTCTTTCCCATGGTGGCGGCCCAGGAATACGCATCCGGAAAACAGATCGACACCCGGTCGTTCTTTTTGGCCACCCGCCGGCGATTAAGGCAGCCGGTCTATGAAACAAGTAAAATCAATATCTCATATCTCTTTTCATTTGCGTGTATCCTTGCTTCGGCCAGTGCAAACAGAATTGATCCCTCTTTTTTTTACGGACTCTCTTTTTTTTCAGCCTGGGCCCTCTGGCAGACCCGGCCGAAACGGTATCGCATTTTCGTCTGGCTGCTCTGCTTTTTTATCATTCCGGTTTCAGGATTCATATTCCAGCATGCAATAAAAGAGACCGGGATTAAAGTATCCCGATGGGCCATGCAGCGGTTTGCCGCCTATTATTCAACCGATCCGTTTAAAAGCCACACCGCCATCGGAGATATCGGAGAATTAAAATTTTTCAACACCATTGCCTTGCGCGTCTCTCTGGAACCCCTTTCCAACACAGATCCGTTTTTGCTCCATCGGGCCACCTACAATCGGTTTTCCCGCAACTCGTGGTTAAGCAGCGCTCCCTTTACCCGGCTGGAACCGCAAAACAATCAGACGTTCTGGCAGATAAATCCAAAGGTTCCCGCACAAGGCTCCCATCCTGCAGTTCATAAAAACCTTGAAACCAATCCCTTAAGCCGTACAATGACCATATATTCACGTCCGGTCAGGAACAAGTCCGTATTAAGCCTTCCGACCGGTACACTGAGTATCGGGCAGATGGAAGCCGGCCTGTGTGAAAAAAATAAATTCCAGACGGTGAGGGCTGAAGATTTGCCCGGCCTGATCATCAGCCGGGTATCTTACTCAGATGCCGTCTCCTTTGATGCATTGCCCCAAAGTTCAGACCTGTCCATACCTGAAAACGTCCAACCCGGCATCCTTAGATTCACCCAACTGCTCAATCTTGAAAACAAGACAGAACCGGAAATTCTCTCCATTGTCAAGAACCATTTTTCTGCCCATTTTACCTATTCCCTGGATTTAAAAGGCAGGGGCGATTATAAAACCGCGCTTGAAAATTTTTTATTTCATACCCGTTCCGGGCATTGTGAATTTTATGCCACGGCCACCGCACTGATATTGAGGCAGGCCGGCATACCCGCCCGGTATGCCACCGGTTTCATTGCGCACGAATATTCTCCGATAAGCCGGCAGATCATTGTCAGAAACCGGGATGCCCATGCATGGACAAAGGTATTCATCAACGGCCGATGGGAAGATTTTGACACCACGCCTTCTTCTTTTCCGGAATATGATACCCGGATCGCCCCGCCTTTCTGGCTTACCGATCTCTTCTCTTTTATCGGATTTAATCTCTCCCGGTTACGGCATGAAACCGGCAAAGATTTATTTGAAACATACGGGATACTGCTGTTACTGCCGTTGGGGGTGATATTATTTCTCAGATTAAGAAAAGCCGGACAGATTAAACGGCTGAGACCGGACCGGGCAGTTAAAAAGGGCCCGGTAACCGACATCGAAACCGATGCGGTTTTAGAACTTGAAGCTGCATTGGCCAAAGCCGGTCATGCCAGACAGCCGTCCGAAACCCGTTTAAACTGGGCAAAACGGATTTCTCCCCACTTAAACGTCTCTCCGCCGGTATCCGAACTTTTTCAAGTTCTAACGCTTTACAATTTTCATCGTTTCAGCAGAGAAAAGCTGACACCGGAGCAGAAAGCAAAACTGGATCTCAGGCTTGGTTTATTTCTGGCTGCATTCAAAGAGTCAACCGGCAAACCCTGATCCACCATACGGTCCCGCCTGCTGCCTTGCCTGCGGTCGTTCCTCCCTGCGGAGCATGGCTGATACGCTCTCAGTCGTCACGCCTTTCCGCTTTGCATCCGGCACCTTGCTGAAGGCCAGGGAA
>JANQML010000333.1 GCA_028280105.1 Desulfobacula sp.
TCGTTCCCAAGGTTTTGCGGTAGATTACTACAGCGGCAACCTTGGCGCCTTGAAGCTGGAACCTTCACGCTTTTTGCAACGATGAGGTTATTTCTTTTCCCAATACCCTTTTTCAACAGCCCATTTTTCAGTAATCTCAAAAATCTCTTTAAAAGCGGCATCTTTAAAGTATTTTTCAGGTACGGCTTCACGGGCGGTTCCGGCTAATATCCGGGCATCTTCCTCAGACCACTCAATGATATTAATCCCTTTTTCCTCTACGAATTTCCAGGCTTCGGCGATAGCTGCTTCTGCTTCAAAGCTGTTTCTTGCCGTCCCGATCTCACAGGCGGCTTCCAGTATGGCTTTAAGATCATCCGGGAGGGAATTCCAGGTTTTTAGATTCACGATAAAGGCATCAGCGGCCGGACCTACTGCGGTCGGATATTTAACCCAGTATTTGGTGACTTCATGAAACCCCATGTCGACCATATCTGCGGCATGAGAGAAAGTAATTGCATCTACACCACCGGTGGATAGCATGGTATAAATTTCATCGCCAGGTGTCCAGATGGTTCCTGCGCCAAGCTTTGCCAGCTGGAGGGCGATAAGCTCAGATGATCTGAACTTCAGGCCTTTGATGTCTTTGACGCCGTTGATGGGTTTTCTTGAAATCATCAGGTTATCCAACACCCAATATACGTTACCCACGAGATGGACACCGTGTTTGGCATATTCCTGGCGCAAAAGCTCCATAATCCGGCCACCTTCATACTCTTCATAAAGATGGCGAATTTCAGCGATGGTTTTCGGAGCGGCCATGCAGTCTCCATGCGTAAATGCGACCGGAATTTGTCCGGGGAAATATCCGGGCCAGATAAAGGTTGCCTGCATCACACCCATACCCACGGCATCCAATTGTTCGGCCACAGGAACGATAGCACCGGGCGCACTTGGTTTCATTTGAATTCGGCCGTTGGACATCCGTGTGACATAATCGGACATATATTGGATGGATTCCCAGCCGATCCCGGAAGGCAGCCAGGAGGAAGGTTGCCATCTATAGGTTTTAGAGAAAGCCGGTATGGAAGAAACAGCTACCAGTAAAATGCTTGCAAGCATGATAATCAGGCTGCGGGTTAAGATACGTTGTGTTTTCATGAGGTCTCCTTACAAAAAAGGTTAAATGTTAAAATATACTTTAGGCCCTTTATCATCACCTCCTCCCGCAGTTTACTTATTTTCCGATTATAAACTCTGATTATATTTTTTTAGTAAAAAAACATAGGCCGCACCCATCTATATTAATTGACCTTATCTTTAATACTTTAAACCTTTATCCGTTTCAACCTTATTTTATAATGATATTTTTGATGCAAACCATTAAGTTTTGTGACGGTTCTAAAATTTTAACACAAATCTTTTGTCTTATACTCTTCGCTGAACAAAATGATACATGCGGGCACCTGTTTCATAAAAAAGCCCCCGGAAATTTCGAGTGAGAATACCTTTGGGGCGGGTTACCGGAAGAGGGATCGTATCTATAGAAGCGCCAAGAACCAATTGAGCCAACAGTTTTCCGAACATCGTTCCAGGACCGATCCCCCGGCCGTTGTAGCTGGTGACGGAAATCATATTTTCCTTGGACATATGGAATCTGGGAATATGGTCCGGTGTCATGGCGATCCGACCGTTCCAGGCATACGAAAGCGGTACGGAATCTGCCTGTGGAAAGACTTTTCTAATGGTTCGCCGGGCCCAGTTTTCATGGACCGCATACCCCATTTTCTCCACCTGCCCGACACTGCCCACCATCAGGCGTCCTGCCTGATCCAGGCGGAATGAAGAAAGTATGGGATTCGTATCCAGTGCCCCTTCTCTGCCCGGTAGAACCGTTTTTAGAGTATCTTCAGGCAGCGGCTCGGTGGCAAACTGGAAATAGTTGAACGGAATCATCTCTTTGTTTCGATCCTGGAACGCAAACGAGGGGTATCCAAGCGTAGCTTGAATGACCGTTTTTGCGGTGATGCGGCCGGTTGGGGTATCCAGACGCCACAGACCTGCCTCCCGCTTTAATTCGGTGACCGGTGATGGGGCATGGAGCCGGGCTCCGGAATCTTGAGCAGCCCTGGCCAACCCATAGACAAAGGACAGGGGCTGGATGGTGCCGGCCCGCTCATCAAAGAGGGCACCGTGAAAAGAGTCGCTCCCTATCCTGGCGGCGGCCTCTTCACGGCTGAGGAGCTTCACCGGCGCCCCTCTTCGATGCCACTGCGCTTCACGTTGCTGAAGTTCTTTGAATCCGGAAGGCGAATGCGCACAGTGAAGGGTACCGTTTCGGACCGCTTCGCATTGGATATTATGTTTTTCAATGAGTTGAAAAACCAGATTCGGAGAGGCGCCCAGTACTTCAAGCAATTGCTCGCCATACTTTTCCCCCATCCTGTTTACCACATCATCCGGCTTAAGCCAGAGGCCTGCATTAACAAATCCCACATTACGCCCGGCACCGCCGTAGCCAATATGTTCAGCTTCTAAAAGGATGACGTCGGTTCCAGCCTCAGCAAGATGCAATGCTGCGGATAATCCGGTATATCCGCCCCCAACAATTGCGATTTCGGCTTTCTGGTCTCCATCAACAGAGGTCAGATTCGGTCCGGGTTGTGCTGTATCGGCCCATAAACCATGAGTTTTTTTATGGTTTATCATATGAACTTCATCCTTAGCTATATTGATATTTTAATTTAGTTATATTTGTATACCAATAGGAATTTTTTAATGTCAACATTTTTTTATTTTTAAAATTGTGATTTTAATCCTATATTTTAACAACTTGAAAAGATATTTTTTTTGTATTATTTAGAAATACTAAGCGATTTGGCTCAACTTAAGATATGGAACCGGGATGAAACTTGAAATTTACAATCAACTGCGTGAGCGGATTATATACATTGAATACGAACCTGGAACTGTTTTGAACGAACAGACATTGGCAACAGAATTTAATATCAGCCGAACCCCGCTGCGAACCGTTCTTTTTCGACTGGAATGGGAACATTTAATTAAAATCTTACCCCGAACAGGAATTCAGGTCACTGAACTGGAACTGAACAGAATCATGAATGTTTACCAGGCCAGACTGGAAATCGAAGACGCCATCGGCAGGATGGCTGCCAAACGGTTTGCTCCAACTCACTTTGAACAGCTTGAAAAATTATTGAAAACATGTGACCTCCTGCTCAATAATAAAAACCCTAAAGCCTTAGCAGCCGTTGATTTCAGTATTAAAGACATCTTTCACCAGGCTGCGGGAAACCCATATCTGAAAGAAATCTCAGAGCGTTTATACGCGCTGACCTTCCGGCTATGGTATTTTAACATGCTGAAAATGGATGATGATGAGTGGAACAGAGAAATCATATCCGTTAAAAATGAGCTGATTGATCTGTCTGCCGTATTGTCCAAAAAACAGCCGATGGATGTCGGGAAAACCCGAAAAACGCATTTGCTTAAGCATCTTGAGCGAATTCGATCGACATTTTTCAGCCTGTCTGACAGTCATTAATCCAAGCCGTCAACATAAATAATTTGTGACCATCATGCATTTGCAAATCGATTATTTAAGAACTTTTATTGCTTTAGCTGAAGCAAAAAATTTCACCAAAACCGGGCGCCAGGTTAACCTCTCCCAATCTGCCGTTTCCATGCAGATCAAGCGCCTTGAAAATGAGGTGGGTAAACAATTGTTTGACCGGGCAGGAAAAACCGTCAGGCTAACCACTGAAGGCAATATATTGATCAACTATGCCAGGCGGATTGTGAAAGAACATGATGAGGCGGTTAGCGCACTGTCAAAACCGAACCTTGAAGGCTTTATCCGTTTTGGTTCTCCTGAACACTATACAGCCGGTGTTCTGCCAGGTCTGCTGGCCCGTTTTTCCCAATCCTTTCCAGATGTAACGGTGGAAATGCGGTGTGAAAACTCTGATGTGATCAAAGCATCCGTGGATACCGGAGACCTTGATATCGGTATTTGCACCCAGATCAGTGACGGAGGCCAGGTAATTGCCCATGACCCGGTGGTCTGGGCGGCGAACCCGGACTTTGTGTTGCAGAAACATAAACCCGTTTCCCTGGCCACATTTGAAGATGACTGCATCTTTCGAAGCTGGGCGCTGGAGGGGTTGGAAAAAGCGGGAATTAGCTACCGGATTGTATATGTCAGCCGGAGCATATCCGGACTTATAGATGCCGTTAAGGCAGGATTTGCCATCGCCCCCGTCATCCGCAGCAACGTTCCTTCAGAACTGAAAATCGCCGGGATAGGGGATGGCCTGCCGGTTCTTCCCGTCTCAAACATTGCCCTTCATAAAACAAAAAAGGTAACTTCGGAAATCATTGACTGTTTTGCCGAGCATATCATCAAATCATTCAGGGAGAAGACCGAAGTTTAACAAATAGAGTTTACATTGATGGAAGAGATAACTATTTATTGTGGACAAACATCGTCCCTGGTCCTATTCTATTTTTATTTTTAAGTAGTTAAAGAAAGCAGATCCCAAATTGGGCTATAAAGGAACAAGATCAGCCATGGAGGCTTCCAAACCACAATTGAAATTTCATTCTCCGTCCCCGAAGATGGCACTGGCAGCAGCCTGCGGAGCGGGAGTTCTGTGGGGAACCGGTGCTCTCGTTGTCAATATACTTGTCTCCCAATATGGCTTTACACCTGAGAACATATCTTTCTGGCGATTCGTCATTGGCGCTATTGTTCTCATCGGGATCTTTGGTCGTGGTATAATGTGGAGCCGACTACGTCCATTGTTAATCACAGTAATCCTTGCGGGAACGGCCATGGCCGGCTACGTATTGCTCTGGTTTCTCGGAATCGAGCAAATGGGTGCCGCCGTGCCAACCCTAATCGCCCTCTGCCTTCCACCCGTTATAGTCACAATAATCGGAATTGCTCGCGGTCAGGAGACCGCCGATTTTCAGCTGCTTCTTGTCCTTTCGGGCGCAATCACAGGCACGGTTTTAATTATAGTTCAGCACGATGCCACAACGGCAAACAATGATTCGTACAGCACCATGCTCGGAGTTGTCTTCTCAATTGGCTCAGCATTACTTTATGCCGGTTTTTCCATGATCAGCGGGAGAATTTCAATTGCCCTTGGTGCGGGTCAGGCAACAGCCTGCCTGACAATAGTTGCCGCTGCTGTAATGGGGTTAACCGCTCTTTTCAGACCGCTTAGCTGGCCAACGGATTTCCCGCCGCAAGCCTGGTTTCTATACCTTGGTTTGGTAACAGCTGCCCTTGCATTACTTGCTTTCAGCTGGGGGGCGGCGCGTTTGAAACCGACTGCACTTACAGTGGCGACACTGCTTGAACCGCTCACTGCCGTGGTGCTGTCTGCCTTGCTGTTGGGACAGCACTTTGGTTCGTTGCAATGGATAGGCAGTTTTCTCCTGCTACTTAGCATTTGGGGTCTTGGTCGCAGGGCATCGACAAAAGGTAAGAATTAACAACTATTCAAGATTCGTCACTTTCCCGGTTGCGGTTTTAGGTGTAACGTTACACACAATCCTGCAAAATTAAAATTTTTAAATCAAGAAAATATATTATCGTTATTCTGGAAAGACTTCGATGGTAAGGACATTATAAAGCAATAAATTTACTGTTGCATTTTCGATCCGATAATGATTATGTCCAATAAGGTTGATTTTCGATTTAAATCTAACCTGTCTTTATTTGGTTGGATATCATTAATTTTTTCAAGATATGCGGCAACCCGTTGGGTAATAAGTGATAAACGGGTCCGCACATCATATTGATTTTGCGCTATCATACAAAATTGTTATTGTAAAAAACAATTTTATATATAGAAAAAAGAGGGGAATTATGAATGTTGAAAAGCTCAATTCGCTTGCCTATGATATTGTCGAAGAAAGCAAGAAATTAAACTATATCAATAAATTCAAAAATGTAATCAATTCTTTACAACAAGTTATAAACCAACCCCAACAACAGACACATCAAACCAATCTTTCTCAACATTTAGATGAGTTACACTCAGCGTTAGCAAAATCTTTAGTTAATGATTTAAGTCCAGCATGGTATCAAGCATTGGTAGAGCTTGAAATTGACGATATTTTCGGAAGTAATTTGTCAAATCAAATCGAATCGATTATTTCCAGAAATCAAATTACCCCAGCAACAGCTCAAGAAGAATTAAGTTCTATTTTCAATAAATTTAGCGCGAAAATGACTGGATTTACAAATTTAGTAAGCGGATTAAAGCAATTAGAAATTGGTTATGATGAATTAGAAGAAGATGAGTGTGAAATTGGCATATTAATTCCTCGTGAATTTTTTGAAAACGATTTTGAAAATTTAACTTTAGAGCTAAAAGAAATAACATTTATCCTTAATAATTTTTCTGAATTAATAACCGGAGAAAAGCAATCATTTCAAATTCGAAATTTATCAACAACCGATCCTTTAATTACTGTTGGAACTGTTGTTGCTATTGCAGGAGGGTTTGCTAAAACGGTTGGCTGGTTAATAGACAATTATAAAAAATTACTTGAAATTAAAAAACTCAATCATGAGTTGAAACAACAGGGCTTGCCAGAAGAAAATCTAAAAGGGATTCTTGATTATAGTAATAGTTATATGGAGAATAGCATTGAAGAAATAATTATTAAATTATCTAAAGAATACAAAGGGAACGGGGAGAAAGGGCGAAAGAATGAACTGTTAAATGGTGTTAGAATTTCCTTAAACAAAATTGCAAATAGAATCGATCAAGGTTTTAACTTCGAGGTTCGAATTGGAATACCTGAAAATGAAGTAGATGATGAAGATGAACAAGATCAGGACATTTTGGAAATAAAAGATGCATCAAGATCTTTACAATTTATGAAATTAGAAGGCTCTCCAGTATTAAGCTTACCTGAAAAAGAAAAGAGTAAATCAAAAAAGCGCACATAACCCGGTGCACTGGAACGCTGGTGGCTGCCTCGGCAAAAACACCCCAAGTCTCCCCTCCCGTTTGTCGGCCACCCGTGAGCTTCACCGTTAGAGTATCTTTTATAATGTATAATCAGAATTTTAAAAACGCCATGAATCACAGGTGTCGACCTCGAAGCGCAGCGTTGAGGTTGGTATCCTTTTCACAAGGTTACTGCTCTAATATTTCAAGAAATCTTTGATCTGTTTTGAACTGAGAAAAATAATCATGAATATGACATGCCACTCCAGAAATAAAGCGTTGACTTCCTTGAAGATTCGCCAAGGCGGCATACATTTTTTCACCTCTACCCTGCAATGCATAAACGCATGCGAGGTTATAATAAGCATCCAAGTGTTCGTATTCCTCTGTTGCTAATTTACTGGATATCATTAAGTCGTTTTCAGCTTCAGTCAAACGCCCAAGTCTCTTTAACATTGCCGCTCTATAAGTAAAAAGCCGGGCACGCTTGTTTTTTTCAAGATTATCGGGTGCTACAGCAATCGCGTCGTTGTATGCAAGTAACGCTGCCATATCAGAACTTTTACCTTTTTGAGCGTTTGCGTGAGAAACACCGCGCGATAAATGGTCCTCCCAACTTGCAGAGCCCATGGCAGCATATGAATCATATTGGTCTGCTGCTATATCGTATCGACCTGATGCCATTTCAACCATTGCAATAGTCTTACGAGCACCTGCGGTTTGAGTCTCCGTAGTATTATCACCCAAATCAGTTAATTTAACGATTGTTTCCTGCATTTCTGCAGTCAATTTTTTTACAGTATCTTGGAAATCAACCGCTGATTCAGAAAGGCGTTTACCCGCAACTAGAGTGGACGAGTCAATTCCTTCCTTTTTCAAAAGCGAATCAAGTTGTAAATTAGTCTCTTGTAATTTATCTTTTAATTCTGCCTTTTCTCGTTCGGACCATTCTTTAAGTCGAGCACTGTCCTCTAAGACTCTTTTAACTCTTTCTTCCTTTTCCGCTATGATGGCGTTGGCATTATCTCTGACAGCTTTTAGCAGCCTTAAGATAAATCCTAATGCTGTGATGCTCAAAACCGCTGAAACCACCGTTAAGTAAGGTTGTAATTCTTGAAGTGTCATAATTAAATCTCTTTTGTTAATATAATGTATGCTTATGTATATTCCTTATTATCCAACCTCTAACTCTATACTATGAAAATTGGAATGTTATCCAACCAGTTTGGTTGGTTTCCGAGATGTAAACAGGGGCGACAAATCCAGCCAAAATCATCGTTTATAAACCATCCACCAATGTGATGGAACGCATGTATCCGACATCGGTATTACCCAAAGTC
>JANQML010000307.1 GCA_028280105.1 Desulfobacula sp.
CCGCGGCTGTCTGATTGTTTTCAAAAGTTCCAAGCCGGGCCACGCCAAAAGAGATGGTAATGTTTAAAAACTGCCCTTTTAAAATCCTCCCGGATTGATTCACCCGGTCAAACCGGGTGGCTTCGATCCTCTGTCTCAGGCGTTCAACAATTTTAACGGTCTGTTTTTCATCGGTCTCGTCAAAAATCAACAAAAATTCCTCACCGCCATAACGGCCGGCAATGTCGAACACACTCCGCATATGGGATGACAGGATATCCCCCACCTGTTTGAGCACCCGGTCCCCCTGGATATGGCCATGTGTATCGTTAACCGTTTTGAAAAAATCAATATCTCCCAGGGCAATACTTGCCACAGACCCTTTTTTGCGCTCGGCCCGCCTGATGATCTTTTCAGCTTCCTGCTTGATCTTGCCGGAATTAAACAGACCCGTCAGATGATCGTATTCCGCCTGTTGTTTAAACTGGGTTTTCAACAAGATGGCGCTGACAAAATTGCACATGATTTCAACGCTTGCCACCTCGTAATCTTTTACAGAGGATTCCTTGCCGCAGAAATCTCCGCCGAACAGATAGGCTCCCCCAAAACTTTCCGGCAGGTAGACATATCCCATGATGTCGCACCCCATGCCCGGTACATTGATATGGGAGACCTTTTGATCCAGAAAGGCCGCCACCTCATTAAGATACCGTTTGTCCCGGTTGTCCATGAACAGCCGTATCTTTCTGCCCTCTTTTAAATCCAGCCGGAGCCCGTCCGGGTCCAGGACCTTTACCACTTCAAGAATCAGCCGGTTTTCAATGACATTGGATACCCGGTAAAGGACACTGACATCAAAGAGCATGGTCTGGCGGATGATCTCCAGGGGAAAATCAAAGCAGTCGCTTTTTTCGGCACCGGCATCCAGCGTGGTTAAAAATTCAGACAGACTTCCCAACTGAGTCAGAACCGTTTTTGCATCGGATTTATCTTTTTTTACCATCTATTGCATCCTTAGGGTATATGCCGCATCTTTTTATATCTCGCCATCCGGCAGAAAACTGAATATCGATCCATGCTGTCGGGTTTACCGGACGGGTTTATCGGGCCGAATCGTAGGCAACCCTGCCGTTGAAATCTAAAATAATGGCCCGGATTGACAGGGCATTGCCTGAAAACAACATGGCGTTTTCAACTATTTTTTCACCCACACAGGTGAGCAGATCCGGATGTTCCGGATGGATAAACTCAAATGCATGCCGGGCCGTATTGGCTGAACGTATCCGGTTGCCCAGGTCTTCTTTGCCTGTAATGTCAACGGCCCATCGGGCGAGTTCTTTGAGCGTCAACTCTGATTTGGCGGCATGGGTATGCTCAAACCCCAGCGCCATCTTAACCGCTTTGCCGAAAAAAATCGTGTAGATGATGGTTTTTATTTTAGAATTCATGCCGACCATGTCAAGGGAAGCTTTAAAAAAATCACCGGTCTGGATGAAGATATCCGGGGAAAATCTTTCAAAGATGCCCATGGCAAAGCGTTCACTTCTTCGGCCCGTGGTAAATACCAGGGTGTCCGCCCCATTGGCGGCTGCCACGCCGATTCCGGCCTTTATGGTTGCAATATAGGCATCATGGGACATGGGGGTGACCACACCCGTGGTTCCGAGAATGGAGATGCCGCCAGTGATTCCCAGGCGGGCATTTAATGTTTTTTTTGCCAGGATCTCTCCCATGGGAACAAAGACCTCCACCTCAATGGTGCCATTGATCCTTCCATCTGTTTGAAGGACATCCTCGATTTCGTTCCTGATCATGGTCCGGGGGCCCGGGTTGATGGCCGGCTCTCCCACCGGCAGTTCAAGGCCGGGTTTGGTGATTGTTCCCACCCCTTTGCCGCCTGTAATTAAAATCCGGGTACCAGCGGCACGGTTATCCCGGGTGACCGTGACAACGGCGCCGATCCGGGCCTTGTGAGTCACATCCGGATCATCACCGGCGTCTTTGATGATGACGGCCCGGCATCGCGTTTCCGTCAGTTTTTGAACCGAATGAACCGGGAGGATCTTTTTTTCCCCGGTCAGAAAAGAGATGGTCACCGATGGGGGATCGTTTCCCGTCAACAGGGCGGACAGGGCTGCTTTTGCAGCGGCTGCGGCGGCCGCACCCGTTGTAAACCCTTTTTTAAGTCCTTTTTCCGGCATGGGAAAGATGCCTTTCTTTGTAAGCCCTGCAGGCCGCCACAAAATGGCGGGCAGACTCCGGGTTGCTGCCGAAATGGAGGTGGAAATAACTGCCCAGGGTATTCAATACCCGGTATCCTTTGAGTTGAATATCCTGTCCGGCCCGGGACGCCACCTGGTAGACATTTTCTATGTCCTGATCCGGATTTTCAAGGGAAGAGTAATGAAATTCATGACCCCGGATCCTATCCCCTTTCTTGCCGATGATTGTATCTTTTTTTAACCTGATTTCCCGGTACCCGAGAGATCTGAGCCGTTTCGACATCGTCACCTTAAAGTCAAAACAGCCGGCCATGGGAAATGTCCGGCCGCCGTCCGTGCCCGACAAATACCGGCACAGAAACATAAATCCCCCGCATTCCCCATAGATGGGCATCCCGTCTCGGCTCAAAGTATTGATCCGGTCACGCATCTCTGTCTTTTGACTGAGCCGGTCGGCAAAGACTTCCGGATATCCGCCGCCCAGATAGATCCCGTCAATACCTTTGGGCAGGGTTTCGTCATCAAGGGGGGAGAATTCTTTTAAAACCGCCCCGCTTTGTTCCAGGATTTCCAGGTTATCCGGATAGTAAAAACAGAACGCCTTATCCCTTGCCACGGCAATAACCGGCGCATGGGTGTCCGGTTCCGGCTGGGCCGATTTTATAGGGTTTGGTTTTATAGGGTTCGATTTTATGGGGCCCGGTTCTTTCGGCCGGCCGGGGGGAATGGGGGCCAGCCGGTTGATCAGCCCCGCCATGTCCACATGGTCCCGGATCATACCGGAGAGGGTTGAAAGGGTCTGTTTGTCCAGCCCGGCCTCATCGGCCGTGACCAGTCCCAGATGGCGCTCCGGCATGACAATGGAATCGTTTCTGGGCATATATCCCAGGCAAGGGGTTTTGCAATGCTGCTCCACGGCCTGTTTTAAGTACTCATAATGCCTGAGGCTCCCGGTTTTTGAAAAGATGACCCCGGCCAGTTTCAGATCCGGATCAAAGGTTTCAAACCCTTTAACAATGGCTGCTGCGCTCCTTGCCTTTCCCCTGGCGCTGATCACAAGGACCACCGGCAAATCCAGCCATTTGGCCATCTGGGCGGTGGAACCGGATTCAGACCGTCCGTCATACCCGTCAAACAGTCCCATGACCCCTTCCACCACGGCAATGTCCGCACCCCGGCTCTTTGCGTTGAACAGATCCTGATTATAGGTTTTGGGGAGCATCCAGGAGTCCAGGTTATAGCAGGTTCTGCCGGCCACCCGGGTATGATGACCCGGATCAATAAAATCAGGCCCCACTTTAAACGGGGCCACCTGATACCCCATCTGCCTCAGGCAGGATAAAAGAGCCAGGGTGATGGTGGTTTTTCCGGTTCCGCTGCCGGTGGCACCGATGACGAACCCCTTTTTTACGGATGAGGACGACGGACAGGAAGCGGATGGTGTGAAGGGTTGGTTTAAAGCGTTCATTTGACGGATAAAATGGCAAGTGCATTCACAACGGCTGCCGCAATATTGGAGCCGCCTTTTCGTCCCGTATTGGTGATATAGGGGATATCCACCCCCAGCAGATCGGCTTTGGATTCGGCGGCATTGACAAATCCAACGGGAAACCCGATGATCAGTGCCGGGTTTGCCTGTCCGGCCTCGATCAGCTCGATCAGCCGCAGGAGTGCCGTGGGGGCATTGCCCACCACGTAAATCCCGTCGTCAATCCTTTCACAGGCCATATCCACGGCAGCCAGCGCCCGGGTCGTCCCGTTTTGGACGGCCCTTTCTGCAACGGCTTCATCGGCGATCAGGCAGTCCACACGGCCGCCAAAGCCTGAGATCTCTTTTTTTCGGATGCCTACCCGGGCCATGTTGGTGTCGGTAAAAATAGAACACCCGTTCCGAATGGCGTCAATCCCTTTTTGAACCGCATCCGGATGAAACCGAACGGTCTGAATATATTCAAAATCCGCCGATGTATGGATCATGCGCCGGACAATGGGCCAGTGGAGATCGTCAAATCCGTGATCGCCCGCTTCCTGTTCAATTATTTTAAAACTCAGGTCTTCAATTTGCTGGGGTTTCATATTTTTACCCGTTACTTTCTATAAAGATTATCCACATATATCTCTGCCTGAATACCACTTTTCCCGGACCCGATGCAATAGTTTACACCGACTTGGAGCGGGGAAGAATGATTTTAAACGGTTCAACCAAAAAAATGGACGTTTTTTTTAAATGATTGGTTCCTTAAACAAAACTTGGTAGGATATCGGACGAATTAAGATAGATCATTTTAAGTTTATATAAGGACCAATCGATGTCAAGCTCATTCGGCACAGTATTCAAACTATCCACATTCGGCGAGTCCCACTGCCGGGGGGTGGGAGCAGTTATCGACGGATGCCCTTCCGGCATGCATCTTTCGGAATCCGATATCCAGCCCCAGCTGGACAGGAGACGGCCGGGCCAGAGTGCGGTCTCCACCGACCGGAATGAGGCTGACCGTGTGACCATCCAGTCCGGTACCGAGAACGGCAGAACCCTTGGTACCCCCATCTCCCTTTTTGTTGCAAACAAAGATCAAAAACCGGGGGACTATGCCGGTTTAAGCGATATTCCCCGGCCTTCCCATGCCGATTATACCTATCAGATGAAGTATGGGATAAGAGCGTCCAGCGGCGGCGGACGGTCTTCGGCAAGGGAGACCGTCGGCCGGGTCTGCGGCGGGGCCGTGGCTGAAAAATACCTCTATGAACGATTCGGCATCGAGATTGTGGCCTGGGTCTCCGGTGTTGCCGATATTGAAGCCCCCCTGCCGGATCTGCTGACGCTGAACCGGCCGGCAGTCGATCAGACCGTCATCCGGTGCCCGGATTACCCCACGGCCGGATTGATGGAAGACCGGATAAAAAGAGAGAAAGCTGCCAAGGATTCCGTGGGCGGGATCGTCTCCTGTGTCTGCCGCAATCTCCCTCCGGGCCTGGGAGAACCGGTGTTTGACAAACTGGAAGCCATGCTGGCCCGGGCCATGCTCTCCATTCCGGCCACCAAAGGGTTTGAAATCGGTTCCGGATTTTCCGGCACCCGGATGAGAGGGTCTGACCACAATGACCCCTTTGTTTCAAAGGAAACGAGCCTGGGCACCCAAACCAATTTTTCCGGTGGTATCCAGGGCGGGATCTCAAACGGAGAACCCGTCTATTTCAGGGTGGCGTTTAAACCGCCGGCCACCATCGGTAAACCTCAGGATACCGTTGATTTCAAGGGCAATCAAACCGTCCTGGAAGCCAAGGGCCGTCACGACCCCTGTGTGGTGGCAAGGGCGGTTCCCATTGTGGAAAGCATGGCCGCCCTGGTGCTGGCGGACTGCGCCATCCGGCAGTCTTACAGGCAGCGTTAGCCGGGCTTTTAAAAAAATCAGATTAACGAGGAATCACAGATTAACATGGAACATATCATTTTGATGGTATCCACCGGCCTGTACTCGGGCATGCTTCCCGTGACGCCGGGCATATGGGGTACCACCTTTGGGTTTCTGCTCTGGTATGGATGCAGAAATCTGACCCGCCCCGTTTACCTGGGAATCACAGCCGGTATTTGCCTTGTCGGGGGACTGGCGGCAGGGGCGGCGGAAAAACTGCTGGCACAGGCCGATGCCGGTCCCATTGTCATTGACGAGGTGGCCGGTATCTTTATCACGCTGGCACTGGCCCCAAACCGCCGGTTTATATGGTTGACCGGTTTTCTGGCCTTCATTGCCCTGGACAGTTTAAAACCCTTTCCCGCCTCATGGCTTGACACCCATGTCCACGGTGGCCCGGGGATCATGCTCGACGACGTGGCCTCCGGAATCTATGCCCTGCTTGTCGTACATCTCACCCACTACATTTGCTTCAGGAAAAGATGACCCATGGACTCATTGACCCAGTTGACATTCGGTGCTGCCTGCGGAGAAGCCATCCTCGGCAGAAAATTAGGAAAAAAAGCCCTTTACTGGGGCGCTGCCGTCGGTACCCTGCCGGACCTTGATATTCTCATCCCCCTTGGCGGACCGGTCAATAACTTTGTCTACCACCGGGGATTCAGCCACTCCATGATTGTACTGACCCTTTTGACCCCCTTGATGGCCTGGCTGATTGTAAAGATCCATCCGGCAACCAAAACGTATTACCGTCAATGGGTGATGCTCTGCTTTGTTGTATTTCAAGCCAGTGTGATTCTCGACCTGATGACCATTTACGGCACCCAAATCTTCTGGCCCGTTGACAAAACCCCCATGGCGATCCCGGTTTTGTTCATCATTGATCCCGCCTTTACCCTTCCCGTATTTTCAGGGGTCCTGGCAGCCCTGCTGTTTAAGCGCAATCGCTTGCTGGGACACCGGCTCAACACCATCGGGCTCTGTCTGAGCCTGGCTTATCTCGCCTGGGCCTTTACCGCTGCCGGCGTTGTGGAGCGAAAGGTCACGGAAAAACTTGCCCGCCAACAGATCTCCCACTCCCAGCTTGTCTGCTCGCCCGCACCTTTCACCACCCTGCTCTGGCGGGTGGTGGGCATTGACAATGACCAATATTTTGAAACCTACTATTCCGTATTTGACCGGGAAACCCCTTTGTTCGTCGACTTTTATCCCAGGCAGCTGAACCTGCTCAACGGTATTGAAACCCATCCGCCGGTGGTCAAATTAAAGCATTTCACCCGGGGATATTATTCCCTTTCCGCCAAAGACGGTTATGTGGCCATGACGGATCTGCGAATGGGATCTGAGCCTGATTATGTCTTCCGTTTCAAGGTGGGCCGTCTCACCGATGGCCGGTCAGAGCCTGTGGATGATGAAATCATCAGAACCAACCAAGATATAAAAAACCTGGCCTGGATATGGGCCAGAATTTGGACGCCGTTGCCTAGGTCATAACCCCGTATAGATTCTTCAACCCCTTCTTCTGAAACGACTTCCTTGTTTTTTGGGGTAGAGATAACCACGACATCGTAGAATAAAAACCATGCCTTTTTTGATGCCGCTCCAAACACCTCAATCGGGACGGTTACATCACTTGTCAAAAACCCGTCAAACACCAGGGTTGCGGAGTGGGAAAAGTGCCCTTTTTCCAACCTTCTGGATCGAATCTGCGGTTCTCCCAAAGCCCCCCTATGTTTTTATACACTTTTATCTTGATCACAAATATTTTATGATGTATAGAAACGATCCTTGCAATTCAGACCGCTTCATATACGGTAAACTTGGAATGTGGCCGGCAGCATCAGACAAGATAATGGAAAGAGGTAATATGATATGAATGATTTTTCTGCGCTGGGCGAAAAGCTGAAAAACACCCGAAACAAAATGGGCCTCAGTCTCAGCCAGGTGTCTTCCATGACAGGTGTGAGCAAAACCATGCTCAGTCAAATAGAACGCTCGGAATCGATTCCGACACTCGCCACTGTTTGGAAAATTGCAAACGGCCTGAAAATTAAATTTGAAACGCTGTTGGCGTATACGGATAAGTCATATGATGTAAAAAGTATCGACAACATGGTTCCGCTGAAAGACAATGACGATCATATCTTACTCTATTGCATTTTTCCGTTTTCACCGATAAGCGGATTTGAATTTTTTTACGGCATCATCAAACCCGGGTGCCATTATTCTGCGGTACACCACAAAAACAGCAACAAAGAATATTTACTGGTTTCCCAGGGTGAGATCAAATTGGTCATCGGTGCAAATACCTATCCCCTCAAGGCGGGCAGTGCCATTGAATTCGATCCGAGAGAAGGCCATACATACATAAACGACGGTGAGATAGATGCGATTGCACACTTCATCGTCAGCTATGAGTAGTGCCTCATACCCACGGAAAACATTCTTTTAGATTAGGGATTGACATTCATTCATGTGATATGCTAACCCATTTTTATCCGCTATAACGAACAAATGTCCGCTTTTCATGCATGCGTACCATTGAGGGGTGGCGGCAAACATTCAACCATTTAATAGAATGAAAGGAGCGGGTCATGGAAAAAAATGCGTTTGTACAAGTGATGGAAACGGAGCTCATACCGGCGTTGGGATGCACCGAACCGGTCGCGTTTGCGCTTAATGGAGCCACAGCCCGTAAATATGCGCCCGGTGAAATTAAACAGATCCATATGGAAGGATCCGGCCTGATGGTCATCGGCGTCCAGTCGGTGGGGATTCCAAATACCGGCGGTAAACGCGGGGGATTCCTGTCCACGGTTCTCGGTATCATCGCCGGGGATGCAGATCTGGACATGGAAGTGTTGAGCAGGGTAACAGATGCGGACGTGAAAACCGCGGAAGCACTCATAGAAAAACTTCTAGTGGCTGGAAAACTCTCCATCGACATGGTCACCCCGGCGCCCTCGATTTTTTTGAGAACAACCGTGGAAACAGACCGACACACCGCCACCGTTAGTATGTGGAGTGAGCACAACGGCATCAAATACATCGAGCAGGACGGTAAGGTGCTTCTCGGAAACCGCGAAGAAGAAGCCGCAGCACTGGCGGCTGAAAAAGAAAACCACGTCGATTCTTCTTTCCTCTCGGTGGAGAGCATTTACGATTTTTGTACCCATTGTGATATCAGCGAACTGGCACATATTAAAACAGCCATTGAGTTAACCCGGGGGGTCTGTAAGGACGGCCTGGAGAATGAATACGGCGTTCAGGTGGCCCGTACGATAAAGGACAAAATCGACAAAGGGCTCATCGCCAAAGATGAGATCACACACATCCTCATGTGGACCACGGCCGGTTTGGATGCACGAATGGGCGGCAGCGGCTGTACCGCCATGAGCAACACCGGAAGCGGCAACCAGGGCATCATTTGCAGCATGGCACCGATCGCAGCCGGTGACTGGCGCAACAGCAGCGAAGAAGAAATCATGCGCGCCGTGGCCCTGTCCAATTTAATGAACATCTACCTGGATTATCGTTCCAACGAATATGCGCATCTATCCCCCATGTGCTATTGCTCGGGTGTGGCCCCTGCCGCTGCCGCCAGCGGCGTTGCCTATCTGCACGGTGCCACCGGGGAACAGATTTCCGACATGCTGCGCACCACGTTGGGCAACCTGGCAGGTGTTATCTGCGATGGCGCAAAGCCGAGCTGCGCCTTTCGATCATACACAGGCCTGAGCGGTGCTTTGCAAGCGATGCTGATGGCGGAAAGCGGCCTCAGCTCCAGCAGCATCGAGGGCGTCGTACATGACACCGTGGAAGGCACCATCGAAAATATCTATCAGCTTCAAAAGGAATGCATGTCCACTACGGATGAATTCGTGTTCAAGGTCAAAAAGAAACAAGGCACGCTCTGCTAAAATCAATTATCCGGACGGCATGCATATCCGTAAAAGGCAACACCAGGCAAAGAATCTGAATTAGACCGAGAGAGGGCACCGCCGGAAACGAAAGCACCCGTTTTCAGCCAACCGTGACCGACGCCCTCAGGCTCCCTTTTCCAGCCGTCAACTTTTAAACGGAACCGGAAATGGATACTTGCCCTATATAAATCACTGTGGCCAATAAATGTATTGGCGGTGCAGATCTAACCCCTCCAATACGTTGAGTTAATCTTTTAATTTCAAGGAGAATATTCAGATGGCAATTATCACCATCATCGGCGCCGGGAATGGTGCCCACGCACTGGCTGCCGACTGTAAGCTCGGCGGTGCAAAAGTCAGAATGGTTGAATTTACAAGATTCAATAATAAGGTCAAAGGGATCCTGAACAGCCGCCGGATCCGCTTTGAAGGCATTGAAATGAACCACGAAAATTTCAAGCGGAACGGCACGGCAGTTATAGACATGGTCACCTATAACATGAAAGAGGCGGTGCAGGGGGCAAATCATATCCTGGTTTCCGTGCAAGCCCAGGGGTTTGAACAAATATTTGAAGAGTTGGCACCCCTGCTGGAAGACGGGCAGACCGTCAGCATTTTCCCGGATAATTTCGGCAGTTTGATTCTTCGCCGGATCATGCGGGATAAAGGAATAAACACCAAGGTGATTATTGCGGGGTATTCATCCCTGGTCTACGGTACACGGCTGACAGACTTCAACAACATGGAAACACAAACGGATGTCGTCAATGTCATGTACCGTGAAAATGAAATTCGAGTGGACACACTGCCTTCCCGCGATTTTGATGCATACCTGTCCACCAGCAAAGAGATTCCCGCACTGGATGCAACAACCCTGATTCATGGTGATACCGTATTGGATATCGGTCTTTCCAATGTCAACGTTCTGCTGCATGTTCCTGCCGTGGTATTAAATACCGGAACCATTGAAAACTGGGGAACGATTCCCCACGTCGGCGCCCCCGACGTGATCTATGACATCTACGCCCATGGTGTTTCTCCCTGTGTGGGCCGTGTGCAGTATGCGTTCTATCAGGAGCAGGCTGCCATTGCCCGGGCGTTTGGTGTCAGCATTATGCCGGTTGAAGAAGATGTGCTGCAGTCCCGGATGGGGCTCATCGGACAGATGATGTATGGGGAAGATTTTCGCCTGCCGTTCTCTGAGCCGTTAGATCAGACGACCTGGCTGCCTGCCCCAAAAGGTGAGCGGTTTGCCCATTTCACCATGGAGTCGAGGTATATCACGGAAGATGTACCTGTGGGGTGTTCCGGCGCGCTTGGTTTTGCAGCTGTTTTACAGGTGGAAACACCGGTTATCCGTGCCATGACAAATCTGTCCAATATCATGATGGAAACCGACTACTGCAAAACCGGATTTAATCTAAAAAACTTTGGCCTGGAAAAGATGACTGCCGAAGAAATGGTAAATTATATGCGTACAGGTAAATGAGTCCCCAACCGGATAGCGGGTGACCTCACAGAGCCCTCAAAGGGGACTTTTGACTGATTTTCGACAGTTAGATTTTGAATATTCTTTTATTTCAATATGATACATATAGCCAAAAAGTTCTTGGCACTACCCAAACCTTTTTTTGATCAAT
>JANQML010000360.1 GCA_028280105.1 Desulfobacula sp.
TTCCGGGAAAGTTTGGTTATTCTCCAATTAAACTGATCCTTGAAAGTTATGAATTTTATTCTGACGATACCATATATCGTGACCGGGAGAATCTTATTAATTGACAATCAAACTCGCCAACTCTTGTGTGAAAGTTAGCGAGTATGGAAAAATATGGGGCAACAAAAATTAACAAGAAGGGAGAATAGTTATGAGGCCAGAGGATGCATATAATGATGTCGTATCACCAGTACTTGATATTGCAAAGAGCGCTCCGATTCCGGGCATCGATATATTTATCGACTTGATCAAAAAACCCGGATGGCCACTTTAAAATCCCCCACCTGTGGCCGGGTCAAAATCCCCCGGCGACAGAATATTGAGATCTAAGTTATACTCCTAAAATTGTCCATTTTCTCTTTTTTTCATCCCTCGGTTTTGTTTTGTAGCTGAGAGAGGCGTTTGGCGGCCTCCTTGAGACGGTAGCTTTTCCCTTCGAACTTCAGTAAATGGCCATGATGGAGCAAACGGTCCAATATGGCCGATGATGCGGCATTGTCCTTCAGAAGCAGGCCCCAGTCTTCAATCGGCCGGTTTGAGGTGATCACGGTACTTTTTCTTTTTGAGTACCGGTTGATGATGATATCCAGCAGGTAATCGGCCGCATCTTTTGGCATTCTTTTACGAAGGAACAGGTCATCAATAATCAAAAGATCTGCCTGTGTAAACAGTTTAAAAATCTTTTTCTGGTTATTGGTTTGTTCAGCTTCGAACATATCTTCAAAAAAGACATGGGCCTCCCGGTATACTGTTTTCTGGTACAATTGAATGGATGCGTGGGCGATGGTCTTGGCAATATGGCTTTTCCCAGTCCCGGGCGCACCTATACAAAGGGCATGCTCCCCATTTTGTATGAACTTGGCAGTCACCAGTTCATAGATCTGTTTTTTGGGAAGTTTTGGATTAAATCCCCAATCAAAATCCGTCAATGTTTTGAGTTCATTCAGGCCGGATGCCTTGAACCTGCGTTGTTTCAGATTCGAAGAACGATGATCCAGTTCATCCTGAACCAGCCATGACAGTCCTTCGATAAGGTTTGCGTTGGACTGATTGGCCTGCAATGCACGGCTTTCCAGTGTCGCCAGCATACCGCTTAATCTGAGTTCTTTTAATTTCTTTTCAATTTCCGTGATTGTCATACTCATGATGCCTCCTTTTTTTCTTTTTTCATCCCTTAAATCATCCCTTGTTTTCTCAAGTATTTAAGCTGGGTTGCAGACATGTCAGCCGGATCTTGTATATTGGGCTTTATCCCGACCGGAGGGCACCCGGGCCGGCAGAACTTGTGGTCCCAGTCAAACACATTCACAGTAAACCCATGGTGCGAGAGTATTGATGTCGCAGCCTGGGCGCCTTTACTTCCTGCCTCATCCCGGTCCAGGAAAAGGTTAATCTTTTGTATATTCATATGCGATGCCAGGAACTTGAGCTGAAGGACCTGTTCCACAGCCATGTGTGCTCCCATGAGAGCACCTGTATTCAGGCAGCCGGCAGAGACAAGGGCTGCCACGTCAAAGAACCCCTCAACAAGAGTCAGGCCATATCGTTCGACCTGCTCCCTGGCCATGGGGTCCAGCAGCAGTTTATCCTGGTTGTAGATCTCCAGTTTTTTTGAAAAAGGAAATCCCCAGTACCTGCCGTCCAAATCAGACTGACGGTCGGTCAATGCACGCCCGACATGGCTTAGAATAAAGGGGGTTAGATCGGGGCTGACGCCCCGTACCTGAAAGACCAGCCTTCCGTTCAATGGGGAAGTTTGACCTGTCGCTCTTTCCGGTAAATATCCGCATCCCAGATACCGGCAGGCTTTGTGGGAGATTCCCCGGTCTTCAAACTCCTGATGAAAGGTTTCCAGAAACGGCTGTAAATCAACACTCACAGGCGGATTGACTTGATTTTGCTTTTGAAGCGGTTTGGGTTCAATGGCCGCAGGTTTATTCAGGTTCGAAATACCTTCGTCGATCATCCATTCGGCCACCTGATAGCAGTTCAGAACCCGTCCTTCCCGGGCCAGCAGATCCTGGCAAAAATTTAGAATTCCACCGCCTTTGCCGCTGCTGAAGTCTTTGTATACGTTCTGTCCCAAATGCACATGCAAAGAGGCGCTCTGTTCACCAGTAAACGGGGATCTAATCCAGATTTCGTTTTCTTTGCTTTTCTGGGGTTCAAGACCGAAAACAGCCATGACCTTTAACCAGTCGGCACTTTGCCATACCTGGGGCAAATCTTGTTTTGAGATGAAAGTTTGGTTACCGGCCGCATATGTGTTGAAAAACTGGCCGTAATCATTTGAAGATCGGATCAGTTGATGTTCCTGGCTGATACTGTTTTCGGTTTCAGTGTCGTCAGATGGGCTCTGGTTTTCTACCAGTCGACAAAAGGATTTGTAACTTCGTAAGCCTTTTTCGAGGGCTGTTTTGGCAGCCGCCTCAATACAAACGGCTTCATGTTTCCGGGCAAGGTTGACTATGCCCTGCATCCGGCGCTGCCCAGGCCGCCCCTTTTCTTTGAAAATAAGTTCGCACAGCTGCCTTGTTAAAGGACCGATACTTTCGGCTTTGTTCAAAATAGAGGTTGTTTGCCGGGATGGATTGAAGATCCGGTCTTCCTCCTCCATCTTAACCGCTCCGGGCCGCTCACTTTTTACATGGGTACGGATTTTTTCCATGGTCCGGGGATCAATGATCTCAATCTCATATTTGTAAATCCGGACAATAACCTCCTGATGCAAAGGCGCCGGCAGGGCAGAATAATATGACAGGTCCACCTGGATAGTCCCGTCATCATACACAGTACGGGTCTCCTGCCTAAAATATTCAAACCCCTTCAACGGCAGGGGGTCCAGATAAGGCTTCTCCTCCTGGAACATCTCCTCTACCTGCCGTTTCTTCCGGCCGTGTATCCGGGTTGAGGCCCATGTTTCTTCCCAGTGCATCAGCCATTCATTTTGTGCTTCAATGGTGTCGAACCGTTTCCCTTTCAAGGCTGTATTCTGAGTATGCTGAACGGCATTCTCCACCGTGCCTTTCCTGTCGGGATCTCTCACCCTGGCCGGGTCTGCCACGACGCCATAATGATCAAGCATGGCCGCATAAACCGGGTTCAGGTCAGGCTCATAAATATCCGGCTTGATCACTCCTTCCTTTAAGTTGTCTAAGACCACGTACTGAGAGCAGCCCCCGAAATACCGGAACGCTTCTTCATGGAGCCTGGCCCAG
>JANQML010000392.1 GCA_028280105.1 Desulfobacula sp.
CCGGCATGTGTCCATCCCCAGGCTCATTTTGAACTCCTGGCGGAAAACTGGTAAAACACCGGTTCACCAGACGGTGAACTGAATCGTTATCTAAAAGGGGAAGGTCGGCTTTGTTCAAGACATTGGCTGAACCTTCCCTTTATTTGTTCCGTGACCCTGATCCACCAGCAAGGTTCCGCCTGCTGCGTTGCCTGCGGTGGTTCCTCCCTGCGGCGTATGGCTGATACGCCCTCAGTCGTCACTCCTTGCCGCCTTGCATCCGACACCTTGCTGAAGGCCAGGGAGGCGGTGCAACCCACGGCCCACATGCGAAACAAAAATTTGATGGTGGATTTGGGGTGAATTGACCGATTGACAAAGGATAAATAAAAACATATATTTACACGATATCTAAATTTAAAAATAACCCTATAAAAAACAGGATGATTCTCATGGCAGAAAATATTATTGATCTTGATGATGATAACTTTGAAGAAAAAGTACTCCAGTCCGACAAACCGGTAATGGTCGACTTCTGGGCACCCTGGTGCGGGCCGTGCAAAGCGATTGCACCCACCGTGGAAGCGCTTGAAAAAGAATATGGCGATCAAATGACGTTTGCCAAAGTAAATGTGGATGACAACCCGGTCAGCCCGAGTAAATACGGTGTCCAGGCGATTCCGACATTGATTTTTTTTAAAAACGGGGAAGTGGCCGAGCAGATCACGGGAATGGTTGCCAAAGAAAAGCTTGAAGAAACCATTAAAGGGGTTTTGTAAGGAGAACATCTAATGTCGACTACGGATTATGATCTCGTCATCATTGGTGCCGGCCCTGCAGGGATGACAGCAGGTATTTATGCGGCAAGGGCACGGATGAACGTACTGTTGATTGAAAAAGCCGTGCCCGGCGGACAGGTTCTGATTACCGACTGGATCGAAAATTACCCCGGATTCCCCGAAGGCATCTCCGGGTATGATCTTTCGGAAAAAATGAGAATCCAGGCCGAAGAAATGGAATTGAAAATTGAAACCGCAGAGGTTCATTCTCTTGATCTGTCTGACACCGTCAAACAAGTGATTCTCAAAGACCGAACCATCACCACAAAAAGTTTGATCATTGCATCCGGTGCCTCCCCTAAAAAGCTGGGAATCGGTGAGAAAAACTTCATGGGAAAAGGTGTATCATTCTGTGCTACCTGCGATGGCCCGTTTTTTAAAGATAAAACCGTTGTCGCCATCGGCGGGGGAGATACCGCTGTACAGGAATCCATCTTTTTAACCAAATTTGCAAAAAAAGTCTACCTGGTTCACAGAAGAGACGAACTTCGGGCGGCAAAGATTCTCCAGGAAAGAGCCTTTGAAAATGACAAGATCGAGATGGTCTGGGATACGGTTGCCACGGGGATTGACGGTTTTTTCGGCGTAGAAGGCGTCCGGGTTAAAAACGTTAAAACAGAAGAAGAAAGCGTTTTAAAAGCAGACGGCTGTTTTATCTGGGTGGGAATTCTGCCCAACGCTGACTTTTTAAGCGATGATATAAAGAAAGATGAGTACGGCTTCATCATTGGCGATGAAAAAATGCAGACCTCTGTTCCGGGTGTTTACGTTGCCGGAGATGTCAGGGATACCCCTTTGAGACAAATTTCAACGGCTGTGGGCGATGCAGCCATCGCAGCGGTTTGTGCCGAGCATTATATCGAGAATTTATAATAATGAAAAAAGTCTTATTGCTCTTCATTGCCGTGGCTCTGATGTCCGGATGTGCGATGTTTGAAACGGACAACCAGATGGCAAAAAGTGTGGACGAGCTGGTTTCGGAAGGTTCCTCGGCCTTTATGGCAGGTGAATATGAAACCGCTGTGAAAGCCTATAGCGATCTTAAAGACTGGTATCCGTTCAGCAGGTACGCCATTCTGGCTGAGCTTAAAATCGCAGATTCATATTACCACCTTGAAGAATATGAGCTGGCCATTGCCGCCTATGAAGATTTCGAGCGGCTGCACCCGAGAAACGAGGCCATCCCCTATGTTATTTTCCAGATCGGAATGAGCTGGTTCAAACAGATCGATACCGTTGACCGGGATACCACGCCGGCCCAAAGAAGCCTGGCCGTTTTTAACCGGCTCAACGAGCAGTATCCGGACAGTGAGTATGCAGGAAAAACCAAGGATAAAATTGCGGCAAGCCTGTCCAACCTGGCCGGACATGAACTCTATGTGGCCGACTGGTACTTGAGAACGAAAAAATACGAGGCAGCCATCAAGCGGTATGAATATCTGGTGGAGCATTTTCCAGGCACAGCCCAAAGCAAGGATGCTTTAAATAGGATTCAACAGGCCCGGACCCTTCAGAGTCAAAAAAAATAATCCAAATACGAACCGGGTGATAAAAAAGCCGGAAAAATAAATATTTCTTTACTTTTGTTTGTTTTTAATGTATCAATTTCGGGTTATTATTTTGTTAGAAAGATTTTTCTTTTAGGAGTATATCATGTCTAAAGAATGTAAAATTTGCGGCAAAAAACCAATGGTCGGCAACAATGTCAGTCATGCCCACAATCTGAACAAAAGAAGATTCAACCCCAACCTTCAGAGAGTTCGTGCCGTTGTTAAACAGGGTTGTGTCAGAAAAATCGACGTCTGCACCAGCTGCATCAAAGCGGGAAAAGTAACCAAAGCCCCTTAGCGGATGCAAAGAACCCCGATTTTATCGGGCAACTATTCCGGTTAAAGAATTCTGGTTCGGACGGTTTGAATGAATTGTCCGAACCTTTATTTTTATCACGACATTAAAGCCGCTTATAATATTTTAGACGCCAGCTCCGCCAACTCCGACCGTTCCCCCTTTTCAAGATTGATATGGGCATAGACCTTCTGCCCTTTCATCTTTTCAATAATAAAGGCCAGCCCGTTTGTCTGGCTGTCCAGATACGGGTGGTCAATCTGATAAATATCTCCGGTGAATACGATTTTAGTTCCTTCCCCAGCCCGGGTAATAATGGTTTTTACCTCATGGGGGGTCAAATTTTGAGCTTCATCCACAATAAAAAAGACTTTGACGATGGACCGGCCGCGGATATAGGAAATCGGGGTAATCACGATTTTTTCTTCTTCAATCAGTTCGGATATCTTTTTTGTGTGGTTGTTTTTTTCATTGAACTGATTCTGTATAACCGACAGATTATCATACAAAGGCTGCATATACGGATCAAGCTTAGAGGCCACATCACCGGGAAGAAACCCAAGGTCTTTGTTACTCAGGGGAACAACCGGCCGGGCAATAAAAATCTGGCGATAATACCGTTTGTGTTCAAGTGCCGCGGCAAGCGCAAGCAAGGTTTTTCCGGTTCCGGCCTTTCCTGAAATCGTTACCAGTGAAATATCCGGGTTCAACATGGCGTTCAGCGCAAAGATCTGCTCCGAGTTTCTCGGCTTTATCCCGCTGCAGACGGTTGGCAGGATTCTTTGTATGGTCTGCGTACCCGAATCAAAAAAACCAAGTGCTGATCTGGAACCGTTTTTTAATACCAGATTTTCATTGGTATAAAAAGACGCCTCGCTTTCCAGGTTCGAAACAGGTGTCTGGTAGGGTTTTTGAAACAGATCTTCCAATACGTCTTCCCGGACATTTTCAATGGTTCTCTGTCCCGTGTATATGTCCGATAAATTTTCAACATATTTTGAATTGTAATTTTCCGTGGTCAAACCGATGGATCTGGCCCGTAACCGTAAATTGACATCTTTGGTCACAAAGACAACATTCTTAAAATCATTTTCTTTGGCAATATTATAGGCACTGTTTAAAATCCGTACATCCGGTGTAATGACGGAAAAATTTTTTTTAATCTTTTCCGAAAGCGGTGTTTCAAGGTGGATGGAGATTTTTCCGTTCCCATTGTCTATGGGAACCCCGCCGTTCAGAATCTTATCACTGGATAAGGCATCCAGGGTTCTTAGAAAGTCCCTGGCATTGCAGTTGATGACATTGTTTCCTTTTTTGAATTTATCAAGTTCTTCGATAACTGTGATGGGAATTTTGATGTTGTTGTCTTTGAATTGATGAATACAGCCGCTGTCGTGAAGAATAACATTCGTGTCCAAGACAAAATATTTGTTCATAGGCATCTCCGGTTTTGATTGGATTCCGTTCTTAAACCATAAATAATTACAAAAAAAATGTAAATGCTTTGTTAGAAAATCAATAGAAAAGGATTTCAGATATCATTTCTGATAATTCGTTTCACATCCATCACTTTTTTAATTTTACGAATGGAACTCATAATCTGACGGAGCTGGTTCGAACTTTCCACTAAAATCGTGAAATAAAAAAGGCAGACCCCGGTTTCCAGGGTCTCGGTGTTGGCACTCAATATATTGGTCTTATTCTTTGTTATCACGGTGGCAATGTCGGCCAGAAGCCCGAACCGGTCTTCTGTACGGATCTTGATACTGGCGGGATAGGATTCCGTGTTTTCCAAACTCCACTGAACCTCAATCTGCCGCTCTTTACTCAACTTGAGCATATTGAGACAGCTTTTCCTGTGTATGGTTACCCCCTGGCCCTGGGTGATATATCCGGTAATCGGATCTCCGGGAAGCGGATTACAGCATTTTGAAAATCTAACCAGGATATCATCAAGCCCTTTTACGATGACACCGGTGCTCTCTTTTTTCTTTTTCCGCCCCACCAGCTTTTTAAGCAGCCCCTCATTTTTATCCTCCTGTTTTTCCAGATGGGGGACGGTTTTATTTAAGATCTGGAGCGGTGTTATTTTTCCAAACCCGACGTGGGCAATCAAGTCATCCACAGTTTTAAACCCGAGAGAGTCGGCCACCCGCTCAATGTCACCGGATTTCATCAGTGAATTAAAACTCTGATTTCTCTTTTTAAACGTTTTTTCGCACATTTCCCGGCCCAGGGACCGGCTTCTCTCTTTTTCCCTGGCATTGATCCAGGCGCGTATCTTTGTACGGGCTTTAACGGTCTTGACAAAATTAAGCCAGTCCGAGCTGGGTGTATGGCCCTTTGTGGTCATTATCTCCACGGTGTTTCCGGTTTTCAGTTCATGGGCAAGGGGAACCAGTTTACCGTTGACCTTGGCACCGGTGCACTCGGCCCCGATTTCGGTATGGATCATATATGCAAAGTCTACGGGGGTTGCCCCTTTGGGAAGGGTTTTTATCTCTCCCAACGGGGTGAACACATAGATCTCATCCGGGTAAAGGTCGATCCGTACATTTTCTATGAACTCATCAGGGTCATTATAATTTTCCTGGTTTTCCACCAGG
Organism: Desulfobacula sp.; assembly: GCA_028280105.1. Classification (GTDB taxonomy): domain Bacteria; phylum Desulfobacterota; class Desulfobacteria; order Desulfobacterales; family Desulfobacteraceae; genus Desulfobacula. The sequence continues at coordinate 5,270 of JANQML010000392.1, forward strand.
TTTCGAATCCAGGCAAAAAGCTCCCCTGTATCCTCATCAATCTTGCTTCCCTCTTTATAGCTCCAGTGAGCCGCAATGCCGGATTCGGCGATCCGGTCCATTTCATGGGTTCGTATCTGGATTTCAACCCGCTCCCCTTTGGGTCCGACCACCGTGGTGTGTATGGACTGGTACATATTGGGCTTGGGGTTTCCAATGTAGTCTTTAATCTTATAATAGATGGGTTTCCACATGGAGTGAACCGCTCCCATAGCGGCATAGCACTGGGGAACCGTATCGAGAATAATCCGGAAAGCAATGATATCGTAAACTTCATTGAACTCCAGATTCTGTGAGATCATCTTCTGGTAGATGGAGTAGTGGGCTTTGAACCGCCCTTTTATCTCTCCGTGAAGCCCCATTTCCACCATTTTTTCATGAAGTTTTTCATTGACCACCCGGACATACTCATCTTTTTCATCCCGGGCCCGGTTCACCAGGGCGTCAATTCGGTCATACTCGTCACGGAGCGTATAATAAAAGGCAATCTCCTCCAGTTCATACTTCATCCAGAATATTCCCAGCCGAGCGGCAATCGGGGCATAGATATCCAGGGTTTCCTGGGCAATGGCAGCCTGTTTTTCCGGTTTTCGATGATATTTTAATGTCCGCATATTATGGATGCGGTCTGCCAGTTTGATCAAGACCACCCGAATATCATCGGCCATGGCCAGAATCATTTTACGGAGGCTTTCAGCCTGCTGTGCAATCTTTGTGGAAAACGGCAGGGCAGACAATTTGGTCACACCGGACACGATATGGGCCACACCCGGACCGAACATCTCTTCAATGTCTTCTTTGGTGGCCGGCGTGTCTTCAATCACATCGTGAAGAAGCGCGGCGGCAATACTTTCCACATCCACCCGCATATCTGCCAGAATGTTGGCCACTTCAAGCGGATGAGACAGGTAGGGCTCTCCGGACAGCCGGACCTGGCCTTCGTGAACCCTGGCCGAATAAATATAGGCCCGGTCAATGATATCCGTTTCCTGCCCCGGATTGTATTCATATACCTTATCGAGTATGTCGGTTATTCTGATCACTGATCCTGCCTGAGTCTTTCACTTAATACGCCTTTGCATATAAGACCCGCCTGGAGCTGGCTTTATCACAATAAATACATTGACCCTCTTCGGTGGGGCTGTCAAACGGAATACATCGTATGGTTACGGATAACTCTTTTTTGATCAGGGCCTCACAGTCATCCGAACCGCACCAGTGGGCTCTTACAAACGCTCCGTTATTATAGCCTTTGGCTTTTTGAAAGAGCTTGCGAAATTTGTTTTTATCATCCATTTCAAAGGTATTCTCTTTTTGATATGCCATGGCCCGGTTAAAGAGTGTCTCCTGGATATGATCCAGAATATCCGTGATTTGTGAAATAAAATCTTCTCTGTTCATGGATTCCTTGGCATTGGCAGGGCGATCCCGTCTTGCCATAAATACGCTGTTCTGCTCAATGTCCCGGGGACCCAGTTCAATGCGGACCGGGATGCCTTTTTTCACCCAGTCCCATCCTCTGGCACCGCCGATATCCCGGCTGTCAATTTCCACCCGGACCGGTTTACCGTGATAGACCTTTTCTTCAAGCACATCCTTAAGCCGCTGAGCATTTTCAAGAACCGGCCGGTTATCTCCGCCTTTTTTAACAATGGGCAGAATGACCACATGGGCCGGAGCCACCCGGGGCGGTACCACCAGGCCGTCATCATCCGAGTGGACCATGATCATTCCGCCGATCATCCGCGTGGAGGTTCCCCAGGACGTGGTCCAAGCAAATTCTTCCTGGCCTGCTTCATTTTGAAATTTAATGCCCGAGCCTTTGGCGAAATTCTGACCCAGAAAATGGGATGTCCCTGCCTGAAGCGCCCTTTTATCCTGCATCATCGCCTCTATGCAGGTGGTATCATCTGCACCGGGAAACCGTTCAGAGGGTGTCTTCCTGCCCCGGATAACCGGCATGGCCAGTTGTTCTTCAACAAATTTTGCATATAGATCCAGCATCTGCAGGGTTCTCTCCATGGCCTCTTCTCTGCTGGCATGGGCGGTATGGCCTTCCTGCCATAAAAACTCACTGGTTCTTAGAAACATTCGGGTCCGCATCTCCCACCGAACCACATTGGCCCACTGGTTGATGAGGATGGGAAGATCCCGGTAACTGGAGGTCCATTTGGCCATGGATTCCCCGATAATGGTCTCGGACGTGGGACGCACGATCAGTGGTTCGGCCAGCTTTCCGGCCGGTTTCAAACCGCCCTCCGTCTCGTCCGGTTCCAGGCGGTGATGGGTGACCACGGCACATTCCTTGGCAAATCCTTCCACATGCTCGGCTTCTTTTTCAAGATAGCTTAAGGGAATAAACAAGGGGAAATAGGCGTTTTTAACCCCTGTTTTTTTAAAAAGTTCATCCATCTGGTTCATGATATTTTCCCAGATTGCATACCCCCAGGGTTTGATGACCATGCATCCCCTTACCGGTGAATTTTCAGACATATCCGATGCCTTGACCACTTCCTGATACCAGCCGGGATAGTCCTGTTCCCGTGTCGGGGTGATGGCTGATTTAATCTTTTTTCCCATTTATTTCCTCCGAATTCGTCATCATATTATCAATTTCTTCCAGCAGTTCATCCACCAGGTTTTCCGGGTCCATTTTCCGAATCACCCTGCCCTTTTTAAACAGAATGGCCTTTCCGTCACCGCCTGCAATTCCGATATCCGCCTCTTTTGCCTCTCCCGGGCCGTTTACCGCACACCCCATGATGGCAACTTTAATCCGGGACGTCCTTTCAAGTAAAGCTTTTTCTGTGTCCCGGGCGATTTTAAACAGATCGATTTTACACCGGCCGCAGGTGGGGCAGGAGATCAGCTCCGGTCCCCGGTTTCTGATGCCAAGGGCCCGTAAAATCTCATATCCGGTTCGAACCTCTTCCACCGGGTCACGGGTCAGGGAAACCCGGAGGGTATCCCCCAATCCCTCCGACAAAAGCATACCGATTCCAATAGCGGATTTGGTGATTCCGGCATACAGGCCCCCGGCTTCCGTGACCCCGACATGAAACGGCACATCCGTTTTATCGGCCAAAAGCCGGTAGGCCGAAACGGTTCTAGGTACATCCGAGGCTTTAAGGGAGACTTTAATCCGGTAAAAATTCAGATTTTCCAGGGTCTCTATATTTTGAAGTGCACTTTCCACCATGGCTTCGGCTGTGGTGCCCAGGCGCTGTTCAATCCGTTTTTCCAGGGATCCGGCATTGACACCGATGCGGATGGGGATCCCGTGATCCGCAGCACAATCCACCACGGCTTTCACCTTATGAGCCGCTCCGATATTGCCCGGGTTGATCCGTAATGCCTCTGCCCCGGCTTTTGCCGAGGCCAGGGCCAGCCTGTAATCAAAATGGATGTCGGCAACCAGGGGAATGGAAATCCGGGTCTTTATCTTTTCAATGGCCAGTGCCGCATCCATGTCAGGCACCGCCACCCGAATAATTTCACATCCTGCTTTTTCCAGCAACCGGATCTGGGTCACCGTGGTATCCACATCTCTTGTATCGGTATTGGTCATGGACTGCACCGATATCGGGGCATCTGATCCGATATTAACCTTTCCAATGCTGATTTGCCGCGTTTTGCGTCTTTTTTTTACCAGGGACATGGCCTTTTTCCTGAGGCAATTAAAAAATTAAAGGCTTGCAGTTTGATATCCAAACTGCAAGCCGGAAACTCTTTTCTTCCAATATTTTAAAGATATCAAAGCTCACCTGTTAATTCAAGCCTGCTTTGGCTTTGAGAGAAATATCTTTTCAGATAAAAATCACACATCTGCCTTCAAGAAAAACAAAAATGAAAAAGCTCTGATAAGGCGGGTGATTACCAGCGGGAGGGGCTGAAAAAAACGGAAAAAATGCGTAGATTGATCTTGATATTATTTTGGTATATAGGTACATAAATAACAAAAAAACGTCATAATTATTAAGGAGCAAAACATGATCAACCGCAATTTTACCCTGTTGTTAACCGGACAACTGGTATCCCAGGTCGGGGATAAATTTCACATGATCGCCTTATCTTTATGGGTCCTCAATACAACCGGTTCTTCTGCCAAGATGGGTGCCGTACTGGCTGCCTCCCTGATCCCCTCTCTGATTTTGGGCCTGTTTTCCGGGGCGATCATCGACCGGTATAACAAAAAATATATCATTGTGGGGGCAGATCTTATCCGGGGGATTATCATCAGCGGATTTGCCATTCTTTTCTATTTTGAAGCCATGAATTTTTACCTGGTTTTAATCATGCAGATCGCACTGGGTTTGAATGCGGCTTTTTTTGACCCGGCGATTCTCTCCATGATTCCCCGGATCGTAAACACCTGCCAACTGAACCGGGCCAACTCAATCCACCAGTTTGTGAGTAGCCTGTCAATGATCGGGGGTGCCTTTCTAGGTGGAATCGGTGTTTCCGTTTTCGGGTACTTTTGGGTATTTGTGCTTAATGCGGTGTCATTTCTGATTTCAGCCGGGTTTGAGTCTGTTATCCGGATAAAAGAACCCAATCTGCAAAATCTGAAAAACCCGGCCCGCAGTCTTTTAAGGGATATTAAAAAAGGGTATTCATATATTTTTTCAAAATCCGATCTCATCATTTTATTGCTTATGGTTATGGTCATCCATTTTTTTGTGGGGTCCCTGGAAATTCTGATGCCGATAATCGCCCATACCGTTTCAGGTGACCCGGCCCGATATCTGGGATTTTTTCAGGCAGCTTTTGGATTTGGAACGTTGATCATGTCTCTGTTTTTAAGCACCGATATATTTAAAACAGATGAGAAAAAGACCTTGTTTGCCGGCGTGTTTATAATGGGAGGTCTTTATGCTATCTCTTCTTTTTTTAACCCTTCCCTTGATTTTGCTCCGCTTCTTTTCATTATTGTTATCTTTTTATTCGGGTCTGCGGTTATCTGTGCAGCGATTTCGTTTCGGACTTTGATTCAAAGGGGGGTGGATCCTTCTTTTTCAGGGCGTGTTTTTGCGGTGGCCGGCTCTTTTGGAAATGCCTCCATACCCGGTGCCATGGTCGTATACGGGTTGATTCTTGAAATTGAAAAAGTTGTGTTTCAGGACTTGTTATTGGTATCAGGTCTGGTACTAATGAGTTTAAGTGTTATTTCGTTTTTTATATTTAAGGAGGATTTCCATGACTGCAAAAAAGAGACTCAAATCCGGCCGGTCCCGCAGCGTTGAAAGGGTCCAGACCGGTGTCCGCATCGAAAAAAGACTGCTTAAGGTCCTGAAAGGGTTTGCCGAATACCACGATATGACACTGGGCGACTTAATCGAAGGAATTGTGCTTCACGCCTTTGACGGCAAACCGCTGTTCAGTGAAAAAAATCTGTCAAAAATAAACGATCTGAAAAAAATATACGAACTGGATCTGACCAGCCGCGACAGCCATAAGCTGGAAGAATCATAATCCCAAATTATAGCGTCGGAATATTGGTAAAATACCGGTCCAGTACTTCCAGGGAATGCTTCAAATTCTCCGGGTTAAAGACCTCCAGGCTAACGGTCCCGGTGTAAAGGTTCAAAAAATCGATCACCTGTTTGACGGCGTCATCCGGCAGCCGGTCCAGCCGGGTATGGTCTTTGGGAGGTGTAACTTGAAAATCGACCCCGTGAAGATGGACAATGGGCACCTGCCCCGGATTTTGACCAAAGATGCCCAGCCAGTCATACCCGTATTTAATACCATGGCCGATATCGATGCAAATTGAGGCATTCTCCTGTCTGACAATGGATTCTATGATGGAAAACGGATAATCAAGGGTCTCGACGGAGATGATACCGGGGGTTTCAAGCCGGGCCAGAAAATCGGATAGTTCCCTGTAAACAAGCGCGGCCCAGGTTTGGGTCTCTTTACTTTCAGCCGGAGCCAAGCAAACCTCTTTGGGCATCTCCAGGTGAAGTGTACAGGTGGTCGGCTCAAGCACGTTTAAGCGGTCAATGACATCGATCAGGATGCCGGCACCGGTCTTTCTCTGGTCTGATGTTCCCCGGCTCAGACTGACATCCACGGGCAGATGGATATTGTAGTCCAGATCGTGGATCTTCGACAGTTCACCCAATTCATTTATTTCGCCGGGTGAAGGCAATACGTCCGGTCCGCTCTCAAAGATCAGCAGTTCGATTTCATCAAAATAAGGTCCTAAAAATCTGACATTGGGGATGATGTGATCCGGCACAATAAAAGAGGTCGTACCCAACTTAAACCGTCGTTTCTTTTTCATTTATAATTTTCCAAATGGTTTATACTTTCTAATTATAAAGCCGGCGGTTTAAAAGGCCGGGCAGGATGATTAAAAGACCGCTAAAATAAGACCGGCCAAAACAGTTGCAAAAAAAGAGGCCAGCAGCATCAGATCGCAGGCCTGACTGATTTTAAACGGCTCGGGGTCATTGAACTGTTCGCCGAGAAACGGCTTTTCCACCACCCTGCCATGGTAGATGCTGGGTCCCCCCAGCCGGATGGCCAATCCGCCAGCAAACGCGGCTTCCGGAAAACCGGCATTGGGGCTTTTATGCCGCCGCCCCTGATTAAAACCGATTTTTAATGCCTGGATGCTGTTGGGTCTTGAAAACACCGCCATGGCAAGGCTGATCATGACCACTGACAACCGGGCCGGGATAAAATTGGCCCCGTCATCGATCCGGGCGGCCACACGGCCGAAATAAAGATAGGCCTGGTTTTTATATCCCACCATGGAGTCCAGGGTATTGATCATCTTGTAGGCCAAAGCAGCGGGCACCCCCCCGATACAGGCAAAAAAGAGCGGGGATAAAAACCCGTCTACAAAATTTTCAGCCACCGTCTCTATGGTCGCCCTTGTAATGGCCGGCTTATCCAATGATTCGGTCTGCCGACCCACAATCATTCCCACGGCCTTTCTGGCCCGGGTGATATCTTCTTTTTTAAGCGCATCGTTTACCGCCATTGCCGCCTGCTTCAGACTTTTGGATGAAAAACAGAAAAAGAGAAGAATGATTTGCACACATTCCCCCACCATGGGATGAGGGAGAAAGGCAACCTTGATGACAGCCGTCCCGGTGACCCATGTAAAGAGTATCAGGCTCACGGCAAAGATAGCGCCTGAAATTAAAAGGTGGGGAATCTTTTTTCGAAACCAGGGTTCAAAGTATGAAATAGCCCGTCCCATATAGACAATCGGATGGGGAAGCCGGGCCGGATCACCCAAAAAAAAATCAAGTAAAAAGGCTGCGACGATGGTATACCAGTGGATTTCAATCATCACAGACGGCCTTTTCTATCTGAACGGCCAGCCGGTCATTGATCTCCCTTTCTTTTAATGAAAACCGGACATATTCATCGGACAGGCCGATAAAATTCGAACAGTCACGGATTAATAAACGGTTTTTGCCGACCCTGTCACAAAATGCTTTGGAACGGATCTCTCCGGTCAGCCGGGCCAGAATAAAATAGGCGTGCGATTCAAACAGATCCAGCCCGTCAACGGATTTAAGCCGGTCCAGAAAATGTGCTTTCTCCGTTTCGATAAAGGCACGGGTCTGTCTGTAAAACGGTTCAATCCGCTCCGGATAGTTAAAAATATGGGTGACCACCTCCTGGGCAATGGCATTGACACTCCAGGGCTGGTAATGGGCCATCATCTTTTGAGCCAGATCTGCCGGTGCCGTCAGAAAACCGGTGCGAAGACCGGGAATCCGGAATATTTTTGACATGGAAGAGAGTACCACCAGATTATCATACCCGGTTTCTGAAACCAGGGAGACCGCTTCTGCCCGGGCGGAGAAGGGCAAATAGGATTCATCAATGACAAAGATCGTCTCTTGGTGGGTTTTCAGCAAAAAAAGGATATCCTCCTTTGAGACCAAGGTCCCTGTCGGATTGTTGGGATTGCAGAAAAAGACGGTGTCCGCATCTTTCGCCATCTTTGATATGGTGTCGATGTCCGGGACAAACCGGTCCGGCACCCGGGAATGGCAGTGTTGAAAACCAATGTTGTGCATCAGGCAGCTGTCTTTATAATCCGAATAGGTGGGGCCGCAGATCAACACGTTTTTAGATCCCAGTGCCAGGGGCAGAGTATAGATGAAAAAGGTGGTGCCGTTTCCGGCAATCACCCGGTTGACATCCATATTGATGTAGTCGGCAAACCCTTTTCGCATGGACAGTGCATCCGGTTCAGGCAGCGATCTGACGGTCCACAGGCTCTCTTTAATTGCCTGCTCCACAAAATCGGGAGGGCCCAGCGGGTTTAAGTTACTGCTCATGTCAATAATGTCTGATGCCCGGCAGCCTAATTTTCGGGCCAGTTCCTGCTTGTTTCCACCATGGCCGATAATCATAATCTTATATTCCTAATTTTTTATACCCATGCCATGCCCGCAACCATAAACAGAACGGCTTCCATAACTTCCGTCAGTGCACCGAGCATATCCCCGGTAATACACCCCAGTGTTTTTTTATAAAAGGCCAGGACACCGATCAAGGTAATGATAAATCCGATGTTTAAAAAAAGACCCGGGTACCCCAGGAAGAGAGAGAGAAACACCGGAATCAGAAAAAACGAAAAATCCCGAATTCCAAGCGGCCGGTCAAATAAATCCAGACCGGTGCCGGTGCCTTTTCTGCCATAGTTTAAAAACCGGATACCAAAGATCATGGCCCCTCTTGCATAGGCCGGTATGATCAGTAAACAGACAAAAACCAGCGTGGCGGAATGCACTGTTTTCAATGCATAAATCCCGGAGACTTTCAGGGCCAGGATAGAAAAAACAGCCACAAGCCCCATCATCCCGGACCGGCTGTCTTTCATAATTTCAAGGGCTCTTTCCTTTGACCGGTGGCTGAAAAGGCCGTCCGCAGCATCTCCCAGGCCATCCAGGTGAAACGCCCCTGTTAGAACCACGAGAAAAAAGACATTGAGCACCGCCACCGTTGCCGCAGGCCACAGGCCGGATGCAAGCAGATCCAATCCTGCCAGCAATCCCCCCAGGACCAGGCCCACCATTGGAAAAAACTTGATCATACCCATTGGCGAATATGGAACGTCTTTTCCAGCCGGAAGAATGGTAATAAACATCAGGGCGGATCTAAACTGGTTAAATAGTCGGCTCATGGGTTTTATCATTTGTCCGGGTTGTTGTCTTCCGGATTCTTGTCCAATTCTTTGCCCGGTCTATTATTGCTTGTTGGTTTTGTTTCAGTTTTCAGAGACTGGACCGGATCAGTATCCGGTTCTTTTACGGTCTGAAAAAAGATCCCCCGTTCCCGGGAAACAGAAGATATTTTATTTTCTTTTTCAAGCTGATCCAGGCAATCTTCGATCTCTTCATGGGGGCTGCCCAACGTCTGCAAAAGATCCTGCAGGGTGCTGGGCCTGCGGTGAACCGTTTCAACAATGGCGGCAGACAATTCTTTTCCATGCAAAACAGATCGGATCGATTTATCGACTCTGGCAATTATTTCGATGGACGGATATTCCAGAAATTGAACCACTTTTTCAAGTTCAGCCTGTGTTGCCGGCCGGAGCCGGCTCCGGGTCCCGGGCCGATCCAGGGTATTGATCTGAACCCGGTCCGGACCAATTTGGTGCACAGCCTGTTTTAACGGCTCCAGATCCGAAGGGCGGTCATTTATCCCCGGCAGAATAAAGATCTCCAGATAGAGCTCTCCCGTATATTCTTTTGCAAATGTTTGAATCCCTGTTATCATTTCAGACAGGTCAATGTCCCGGTGCGGCCGGTTAATACGCAAAAAAGCCGACTCCCCGGCTGCATCCAGAGAGGGGACCACCCGGTCGGCCTTTAACAGGGCCGATCTGACATCTGGGTGATCAAACAGAGTGGCATTGGTCAGCACAGCCACCTTTATATCCGGCTTTTTTTCTTTGATGTAAGAAATCACCCGGCCCAGACAGGGATTGAGGGTGGGTTCGCCGGATCCGGAAAAGGTGATATAATCCGGATCCCTGTTATTCATCCAGAAATGATCCAGTTCGGTCTTAATGTCGGCAAATCGGACAATTTCGTTTTGCGCTGCCGTCAGATCCGTTGTTTTGCCGCACTCACAATAGATGCAGTCCAGGCTGCAGACTTTGTGAACCACCAGGTCGACGCCCAGGGATATTCCCAGCCGCCGGGACAGAACCGGTCCGAAAATATGTTTATATTTCATGGATATGGTTCATCAGGATTTGGGTTTGATGGTGACGCCGATTCCGGCAACCGTCATGGCAAGGGTATGGGCAATTTTAGCGATCCTTTGGTTGACCGAGCCTGCCAGATCCCTGAACCGGCGGGCAAGTCTGTTTTCAGGAACGATTCCCAGCCCCACTTCATTGGTCACTAAAAATATCGGACACAAAGACCTGGTGATTGCCTGCTCAAGTTCGACAATCGCCGCTTCAATCCGGTCTTCCTCTTCAAGTTGAAATAAGAGATTGGACGTCCAAAGGGTGAGACAATCCACAAGAATGACATCGGCTTTTCCGCCGTATGTGTCAATGGCTTTTCCTATTTTTACGGGTTCTTCAATGGTCTGCCAATCGTTTCCCCTTTCATTCCGGTGGGCAGAGACCCGCGCTTCCATCTCCGGATCCGTGGGGACAGAGGTGGCGATAAAAAATTTATGATGACCCGAAATACCCGGACCCGCTTTAAACCGGTCAGCCGCCTCCAGAGCAAATCTGCTTTTCCCGCTCCGGCACCCCCCGATGACAAGGGTTATGTTTTCTTTCAAAGCCTATCTATCCTTTCTGTTTGAATCCTGAGTTTGATTTTCTGACAACTTATCTTATCTGTCGTGGAATTGGCAACTTAAAAAACTTGTTTTTAATGATAAAAAAAAGGGTGGGGCCCCTTATAAAAAACCCGATGCAAATCACAACGTAACAATCCGGAATTATAATCAACCGGTTCAGTTAAATTATACCTTTACAATCCCCATGGTATCATGTACCACGTTATAGTATATCTTGTTTACTTTAAACGTTTTAAGGAGGCAGGAATGATCAACCGAAGCACAGTCAAAGCGCTCAGCCTGAAACCGGTTACCCGGAACATGTGCTATGATTTCTATGTGAAAATCAACTCAGAGTTCAATTCCCCTGAAGCGATAAAAGAGTCCGTCTCCTGGTGGCAGGAGGACTGTGAAAAGCTCAACAACCTGTGGTGGGTACTCAATTATTATTCAGATCAGTTTGATCCGGACAGAAATCTGAGAGCGTTTGTTGAAAGACACCTGGACACACTTGCTGCAAAAAAGATAAAGACCGCTGAAATTTAAAACGGATAACCCGCCACCTGCTTTTTTTCAAAAATCTTTCATTCACACACCGCCCGAATATCAGACAGGTTAATGGTGAGTGTCCTTGCTTGATCCCCAGATATCAACGATTTTTTTGTTCCCGGGATATTTAACGGTTCGATAGTGGGTGATGTTGGACAGTTTTTGAGTGATTTTTCCCAACCGGTTGGCCTGGTTTTTTATCGAGTTGATATTATACGATTCCGCCTTTCCGGATTCCGCATCAATCAGCAAGAGCTCGGAATATCCCAGAATGGCCTGCAGGGGCTGGTTGATTTCATGGCAAACCGCGCCTGCCATTTCAAGAACGCCCTGAAGCCGTTCTCTTTCAAATTTTTCCGTTTCAGCCGCCTTTCTTTGGGAGATATCGGAAACCGTTGCGATGGTCCAGGCCATGGGATCTTTCGGGTCACCGCAGCTTAACCGGATATGAACGGGAAACCGTGCACCGTCTTTTTTTGCCAAAAAAATTTCATAATCGGCAGTTCCGCAGTGAGACAGACCCGAGTATATTTTATCTCCGGTTCGCTCATATTCTTCTTCACTGCAATAGATCATCCGGGTATTCTTATTTTCAAAATCCTGTTTTACCCGATAACCGAACATTCGGATCATCTCGCTGTTCACCCATTTAAACACCCGGTTTTGGATCAGGGCAATACCAACGCGTGAAGATTCCAGTATCTTTTCCAATATCTTTCTTTGTTCGGTCAGGGTTTCGTCTGATTCTTTTCTTTCAATGGCAAGTGCAATATGCTGAGAGACCGAATTTAACAGCTCAAGGTCTTCCTTTCCATAGGCATTTGAAGACTCATAGCTTTGGGTAACAATGGCCCCTTTTACCCTGTTGTTAATAATCAGGGGGGCTCCCAGCCATGCCTTGGACGATTTTACGGTTTTTGGAAATTCCAGGTCTACCAGCCGGATGATCTCATCTTTGTGAAAAAGAATGGGTTTCCTGTTTTGGATCACCCATTTCACAGAAGACGGCAACCTGAAGAACCCGTTGATCTCAGACGGTATCCGGGCCTGTTCATCCACATGATACGGAAAGGTCAGTTTATCTTCTTTTTGGTTATAAATAGCAATGTAGAAATTATCAACATTTAGTATTTCACCCAGGCTTTTATGGATAACACCGTAAAGTTCGTCAAGATTTCGAGTGCTGCTCACCGCTTCGGATATTTTAAACAATACTTCGATGGTTTTGGATGGATCACGGAGGCTGGCGGTTTTTTCAGATCGAAAGGGGTTCATCCGGTTTTCTCTCTTTCATTGCCCTGCGTATTCTCAAAAAAATCCGTTAATTATTCCATTATTACAGGATTTAATCAAGAAATATTCTATTACCCTGATCCACTTTTAAGAACTGGATTTCCAGATATCGATCATCCGTATATCCCCGGCAGATTCACGGGTTTTATACCGGGTGATATTGGTCAGCCGTTTGGTAATTTTTCCGATTTTCAATGCCTGTCGTTTAAGGTTTTTTATCTCTTCAAAGGAGAGGGCTTTTGTTTGCTGACAGGTCAGGTAGGTAACAATCTGATGAAGCGGTTGATCGATCTCATGACTGATGGCTTCTGCCATTTCAAGAACACCCTGCAGTTTTTCTTTATCTGCTTTTACTTTTTCTGCCGCGATTCTCTGGGAGTTATCGCTGATGGTTGCAATGGTCCAGGCCATGGGGTCTGATTGATCCGCACTGGTTAACCGGATATGGGAAGGAAAACAGGTTTTATCTTTCCTGACCAGGTTGATTTCATAGTCTGCCCTTCCGGTCGATGACAAACCGTTGTATATCAACCGGCCGGCCTGCTGATATTCTTTTTCATTGCAATAGATAATCCGGACACTATTGTTTTCAAGTTCCTGTTTGGATCCATATCCGAACAGGGCAACCATTTCATTGTTTACCCATTTAAACACCCGGTTCTGAACCAGCGCAATTCCCACAGGAGAGGTTTCCAATATCTGGTTCAGGATCTGGCGCTGCTCGGCAAGGGTTTCATCAGCAGCTTTTCGTTCGATTGCCAGGGCAATGTGAAATGAAATGGAATAGAGCCGGTTTAAATCGTCACGGGTATATTCCGGACCCGGCCGTTTGCTGAAGACGGCCACGGCACCGATGACTTTTTTTTGAATCTTGAGTGGTGACCCCAGCCAGACCCGGCTTGTATCTTTTATATTTTTTATTTTATTTCTTTTAAGAATAGATAGAATATCCGCTCCGACAAAGCGGCGGGGAGCGTTTTTTTGTATTACTTCCCGGCTCAGCCAAAAGGCCTCTTCCGTATTAAATTCAGTTTCTTTTTCCGTCTGGGGAAAATAAAATGCAGGTTCCTTTGATTTTTCTTTTGAGCACAGGGCGATAGAGGCATGATCCGTATCAAATACCCGGGACAGGGACTTGCGAATGAGACTGAAAAGGGCAGCCGAATTTTCCGTGACAGTGATTGCCTCTGAAATCTCAAACAGCATCTGAAGGATATCTTTTGGGTCTGTTATTCCGCTAGCCAGTTTCTTTGTCGACCTAGGGTTCATTTATCTATTTTAAGTTTCCGCCTTGTTCGAAGAGTTGATCCAAAAATACTATAGTTTTTATTTCATATTAGGGTTATAACTTGTTTAGAATTCTTATTTCATGCAATAATACCTGAAATTACAATACATAGGGTTAACAAAGCAATCTTTTATTGCAACGGGTGATTTGGAAGACTGAAAATGAAATCCTTTGAAGAAGTGGCTCTTTTATATGAAATCAGTGAATCACTGAACCAGCATATGGATATGAAAAAATCGCTGTTTAAAGTCCTCAGCGTATTATCCGAGTCATTGAACCTGCTCCGGGGCATCATTTTTCTGATCAATTCCGAATCCGGGGAAATCCGGATTGAAATGGCCCACGGTATTTCAGAGAATACCACCCGGCGGATCAAGTATCTGCCCGGGGAGGGCATTATCGGACGGGTGATCCAGACCGGTGAAGCTGCCGTGGTGCCCCGGATCAGCGAAGAACCCCTCTTTCTGGATAAAACCGATTCAAGGAATATTTCCAAAGGACAGGATTATTCATTTATCTGTGTTCCGATAAAAAAGGACAGCCGGGTGATTGGGGCAATCAGTGCCGACCGCCCATTTGAAGGAAAAACATCCCTTGAAAAAGGAGAAAAACTGCTCTCTGTCGTCGCCACCATGGTGGCCCACCACGTCATCAATATCGAAACCATACGGGTGGAAAAAGAGCAACTGAAAACCGAGAATATCCGGCTTAAATCCGAACTCGAAAACCGGTACAGTTTTACCAACATCATCGGCAACTCCAATAAAATGCGGGAGGTGCTTCAGATGATATCCCAGGTATCTTCCTCTTCCGCCACGGTTCTGATCCGGGGGGAGAGCGGAACCGGAAAAGAGCTGGTGGCCAATTCCATCCATTACAACTCCGAGAGAAATAAAAGACCGTTCATTAAAATCAATTGCGCGGCCATACCCGACAACCTCATTGAAAGTGAACTGTTCGGCCATGAGAAAGGGGCGTTCACCGGTGCGTCCCATCAAAAAAAGGGCAAGTTTGAGATGGCCGATAAAGGCACGATATTTCTGGATGAAATCGGCAATATGGCCTTATCCGCACAGGTGAAACTGCTTCGGGTGCTTCAGGAAAAAGAGTTTGAGCGGGTGGGCGGATACAGACCCATAAAAATAGATGTAAGAATCGTTGCCGCAACCAACTCCAATCTGGAAGAGATGGTTCAACAGGGAAAATTCCGGGATGACCTTTATTTCAGGCTCAATGTATTCCCCATCTACATACCCAGCCTGAAAATGAGAAAAACAGATATCATCCTTTTGGCGGACCACTTTCTTGAAAAATATACAAAAAGACATGAAAAAGAGATCAAACGGATCAGTACACCTGCCATTGATATGATGATGGAATACCACTGGCCCGGAAATGTCAGGGAGCTTGAAAATTGTATTGAACGGGCGGTTATTCTCTGCAATGAAGGCGCGATTCACTCCTATCACCTGCCGGCCACGCTTCAGACCGGCACCAAATCCAAAACCCTTCCCCTTTCCCTGGAAGATGCCGTGGCCCACCTTGAAAAAGAAATTTTAATGGATTCATTAAAAAACACCAAGGGAAATATTAATAAGGCGGCCAAGCTCATAGGCATCACGGTTCGAAAGTTCTCCTATAAAGCCGCCAAATACAATATTCATTACAAAGATTACCGATGATTTTTCCAACCGGATATTTCCGGTTTTTAGGCAACGTTGGGGTTTATCCTTGAACACGGTTCAAATATGGTTTACTTTTTGCTGCAAAGAATCTAACTTTAAAAAATTGTGAAATGAACCGACGAACCTTTATCAAACAATCCGCTCTGTTTTTTGTATTGGCAAACACACCGGTTGCCATTGGCAGTGCCATGCAAAGAGACTCAAACCGGAACGGTTCCCAGACCCATGATTCTCACATAAAGGACCGATTGGTCAAAAAACGGCATTTTAACCAAACATACACGGCAGACATTTTTTTAGAAAAAAAATATCTGCCTGTCCTGGATCTTTCCATTAAACGGCTGAAGCGGATAGAACGGCTTGTGGGGTTTGGAAATTTTTGCCTGCTGAACTTTGATGATGCCATCAACATTTCCAAATCATATTCCCGGATTGGTCTGTTTACCAAACAGGAACTCGATTTTTTTGAGACTATATTTTATTTCAAAGGACAGCAGTATGGATTTATGGGAGAAAAACCCATTAAATCCATTACCGGCCGGATTATTAAAAAAAAGGTGAAAAAAATTCCATATACCGGGAATTATCTCTATCAGGGAAAACCCATTGAACGATATAACCGGATTAAAGAAGCCATCGGAGATCAGGTGGTGCTAACTTCGGGTGTCCGCAGCGTAATGAAACAATTCCTGTTGTTTCTGAACAAGACAAAATCCAGTAACGGAAACCTGTCAATGGCCTCACGATCCCTTGCCCCCCCGGGGTATTCCTTTCATGGTGTCGGCGATTTTGATGTGGGACAAAAAGGCTACGGGATTCATAATTTTACCGAACGGTTCACCCAGACCGATGTCTATCGGAAGCTGGTTCGCCTGGGTTATATAAAATTCCGGTATGATAAGGACAATGACCTGGGGGTTCGGTTTGAACCCTGGCATATTGAAGTGACCTAAACCATTACCAATGGATGTTATATAATCGGCGATCATACTTGCCAAATAACCGATGACGAATATGGTCCATATACCGCCATGCATAAACCGGAAGATATCCATGATTGAAACGTTGCTGCCGAATTTGTCATACCTGATTAAGTTAAATTATCCGACCGAAATGTCATGATCCGGTTTAAATCCTTACGGTTTCTTTAACAACATTTTGTGTTGAATTGAACGAATCAAAGAATTTCAGGATTTCTTTTTCACCCGGTTTTTCAGTTATCAACGACACAACGACAAGAACGAGCAGCCCGGCTGCAAGCGCCGGAATACCGGGAAGCATCCCAAAAGAAATTGCCTTTGGAATAAATCCGAGCGGTATCCCCAGCAGTATGATTTGTGAAATCGCTATTGATCCGATACATCCGGCAGCAGTGCACCTTTTCCAGTAAAGGGTGCCGATCACGGGGATGATGATCGAGGCATATCCTGCAAAACCCCACTCAATGATCCTGATGATGCCCATGGGTCTTATTAGGGTGCCGATAAAGGCAACAAGGGCAAATCCGATAATAAACATACGGCTCAGCAGGACAGCACGGTCTTCTTTTTCCTTTCTTTTTATCCCCGGTCCCAGAAAATCTCTGGTCAGCAGGGTACCCAGAGTTAGAAGCTGTGCATCCAGGGAAGACATCAGGGCGGCAAAAATGGCAGCACCCAGGACACCGGTAATCCAGACCGGTGCATATTTAGCCAGAAGCATGGGAAGAATCTTATCGGATTCAGCGCCCTGAAGTTCCGGAAAACTGATATGACCCCACATGCCGATATATGCCATCAACACCCATATTAAAATAGCGGCAAACGGGTAAATCATCGTCATTCTTCGGAGTTTGGCCGGTTTGTTTCCGGTTAAAAGACGGATATAGACCTGCGAAAACATGGGCACCGAAAGAGAAACAATAATCCCATAACTGAAAAATAAGGACATCGGGAACCTGGAGCGATCCATCAAATGCGGGAATCTTTCCACCACCTGTTCTGTTGCTTTTGCAGGTCCTCCCATGCCATAGGCAATAATCGCAAACATCAAAAAGCTGCCGATGAGGAAAACGACTGTCTGCGCCGTATTGGTCCAGGCCGTGCCCCTCATGCCGCCCACCGTCACGTAGAGACAGACAATCAGTGTGACGAGCAGTGCTCCCAGCCAGTAGGGGACAGCCCCCTGGGTCAGACCCGAAAAAGTCCTGCCGCCGCCGATCACACCGGCCATGATATATGACGGTGTAGAAAATAAGGACGCAACTGGTCAGCCGGCTCAGACACTTATGGCTAAATCGTTTTAAAAAAAGGTCGGATTGGGTGATCAGGAAAAACCTGCTACTGACTTTCCATGCGCGGTTTCCGATAACATAAAATAAAACAGGGGTCAGCCAGCCCCAAGCCGTGACAAAATAAGCCCATACCCCCCATCCCAAATGATAGGCTTTTCCGGGCTCGCCGATAAGTGCGACAGCACTGATGTTTGTTCCGAACACTGCGCAAAAAAGAATAAACGTATTAAATTCCCGACCTGCCATGTGATAATCTTCCATGGTCGGTCTTGAAAAACGGAAACTGTAAAGGCCCAGGCCAAGGATAATTAAAAGGTATACCGCCATAATCGTAAGTATTGTTATGACATCATTGCTCATGCCGGTCCTCACTGTCATTTTTTTCCCAGACCCCAATGCACAGCCAAAAAACCAGGCCGGTTCCGGCCAGCCAGATCCCCAACTGATAAAGCATGGGAATTGAAAGCCAGCCGCCCATCAACGGATATATCTTGTTTCCCCACCACCACCAGTCGATACGGAGGATCATTAACACAACACATAAAAAATAAATGATTGCCAGGGTGGAACGACGGGATGTTGTTTTTTGATGGCCCATTACAGCGTCTCCTTTTATTTTTGATTTTCAGTTCTCCTGCCCACGGTTTCAAATGTGCTCCTTTTTTCGGAGATGGACCATGATCGGGCCGGAACGGATGAAGCTTTTTGAGAATAAATCGACACTCCCAACTTTTGTTAGAGTCAATTGAAATCAATCAATTATTTCTCTGGTCACGGTTTAGAAAGTTAGCTTTGTTTCACCCTCCAAACAGAAGACGGCTGCTTGATTAAAAATCGTTTTAATTTTACCAGGCAGATCAGGGGGAATCCGGTCTCGGCTCATCAGAATCAAATTCAACGTGTTGGAAAGCTCATCTTTTTCCTGAACAGACTCAACAAGCATCTGCATAAGCATGGGAACGGTATTCCATACGGTGACTTCCTCTTTTTTTATCAACTCTATCCAATGGGATGGATCTTCAACTCTTTTAGGGTCCGGAAATACGATGGTTCCGCCTGCTGTAAGCATTCCGAAAATATCGTATATGGAAAGATCAAAATTCAGATTTGACAATGACAGAACCTTGTCTGTTGAAGTAAGGTTAAACCGGCTGTTTATATCAAGTATTCTATTGACGGCTCCTTTATGGTCGATCATCGCACTTTTCGGTTTTCCGTTGGAACCGGATGTATAAATCACATAAGCAAGATTGTTTATGGTTTGGAGGGGAGCCAAAGATTTCAATACCCCTCTTTTAAAGTAAAGATCATTGAGTGTTAAGCATTCATAATTTAAAGCAACATCATGGCTTAAATTTCTTTTCAGTTTCGGCTGTGTTAAAACGGTTTCAACCTTGGCTTCCTGAAGGATATCAATTAGTATTTCATTCGGTATTTCAGGGTCAATGGGTAAAAAGGCGGCACCGGATTGTAAAATGCCCAGAACAGCTGCCACCTGTTCCCACCCCTTTTTCATAACAATGGCAACCAATTGATCCGGCTTCACATCTTTGTCCCGTAAAAAGTATGCAAGCTTTAATGAAATTTTAGCAAGATACCCGTAACTGATTAAAGCTTTGCGATCAGCGACTGCTATTCTTTCAGGGTATAGAGCCGCCTGTTTTTCAAATAACTCATGGAGCATTAGAATTGAATAATTGTGTCTTTTAAATTCCGGCTCTTTAATCGTCCCCGGGTTTATGGAAAGGGGTAATGACGGACCCGGCTGATTTTCGTAAATACGATCCAGCCAGTATTTTTTTGATTTCTCATATTGATTCGACGATTTGAATTTTTCTTTGGCAAGAATATAATCTCGAAAAGACAGATCATATATGCTCATATGGGTGCCTCCTCTGCTTTTTTACTGTAACGTTGGTATGAAGAATAATAGAAGGTAATGGCGTCATATATTCAAAATTATGACCTTTTGAATTTTAGCCATTTCGATCCAGTTTAAAATTGGTAGGATAGCTCCCAGAAAAGGGCGATCAATCATTTTTTTTTATGGGTTGAGACAAATAAAATTATAAACTATAACACTTGTTAGCTATATAAAATTACAATAATTTGCTTGCGATTATTTGTTTTTTAATGGTTTTTCCAAAACAAGGGAAAATTAGGATGAATAATAACACCCAGTTCCAACAGTTGGCATGAATCCCAAAAAATGTGCTCCCAAAAAGGGAAGGAAAACGTGACGTGAACAGCCGCTTCCCGGCAATGCCGCCCGAGATAAATTTTTTTTCCGTTGAAACCCTTTGCATGGATGATCTTCCCCATACGCTTGGACCGGGGGAAGATGTCCATGTATTTTGGGCTCATCTCTCCCGGTTTTGCGGCGAGATAAATAATTTAACCTCTTTTCTGGATGAAAATGAGTGTATGCGGGCTAACCGGTTTCGCTTTAAAAAGGATCAGGTGCGTTATGTGCTCTCTCACGGCATATTGCGGATGATTCTTGCCCGGTACCTGGGATCTTTGCCGAACCGGATTGAATTGGAAACCCGGAAAAGGGGAAAACCCGTTCTTTTAAATCCAAAAGGATCGAACAATCTGTCTTTTAACCTTTCCCATTCCCATGAACTGATGGCTGTTGCAATTTCATCTGTATACGATGTGGGTGTCGATGTGGAACAGATCCGTTACTTTCCGGAATTTAAGAGCATTGCACGTTCCAATTTCCATCCGGATGAGACGCTTTTTTTGGACAGGATGCCGGAACACCGGAAACTCAATGGATTCTTTCAGTTGTGGACCCAGAAAGAGGCCGTTGTCAAAGCCACGGGAATGGGTCTTTATTGTCCTTTGAACAGCTTTTCCATCCCCGGTCTTTCCGGCGGGTTTTTCACAATGCCTTCCGATTGTGATCGTGACGGGTATGACATCGGATTCTCGGTTCCATTTGAGTGCATAAGTGAATATGCAGGTGCCCTGGCACTGGTGATCTCAGACAGGTCTTCCCCAAAATAAAAAAGTTATGCCGGTTCCGTTTGACGAAGGGGTGATACGATTTCAAGCCCAAGTGACACATCAACCGTTCGATTCATTATTTCTATTCTTGCCTTTGCCTTATTTTTTCTTTTGTTGATAAAGAGAACCTGCCCGTTAAAATTCTTAAGGGGGCCGTTTACAATTTCTATTCTGTTATTTTCGTTGACGATTCCCTTTGAAATTTTTATTACACCGTCCTTTCCCGCAATTTTAAAAAGGAACCGTATTTCATTCACATCGACTTCAAGATATTTTCCGTCTGCCTTAACCGGTTTTGCAAGGAGCTTTGATTCTGCATTTCTCAATTCCCTTAAAAGCAAATCAATATCTTTATGAACAAACACATAACCGGGAAAGAGCGGGAGCCTGGCCATCTGTTTTTCACCTTTTATTTGATGAATGACCTCCCGTGTGGGAAGGTATGTTTTAAACCTGTTGCTGCAAATATAGTCGATCTTGGCGATCAGTTTCTTTTCGCTTCCGGTTAATGTTTGAATTGCGTACCAGTTGCTGCAATCGCCATGAAAATTAACGTCTGAAAATTCGGTAAAAAGCATAATCCTATCCATTAAAATACTAAATTTTTTTCATCTGATTGTATTTATAGATAAAACCAACGTGCCTTATCCGAAAGAAAGATTGGATTTTTCAACGGTTGGCTGTCTTTGAAAGATGCCGGACAATCGGGCATTTTCCGTAATGATTTTTTCGAAGGTACAATAATAGGCTAAAGTTAGTCGTGTCAACTCTTTTAATTTGAAGCTAAATAAATAAACCCTAAACAAAGATGTTTGATCAAGAAAGATGCCGGATCTGGCAGGCACGGATCAGAAAGATATATACCGTTGCCGCAAACGCAGCCTTGATAACACAGATCAAATTTTATCCCGGTTCGATTTTAGACGGATTCGGATCAACCGCTTTTTGGGGTGATTTATTTGCCGCAGGATTCGTATACCTGTGAAAGAACGGCTGTCATATGGCTCAGCAAATCCGGGTATTCCTTGCGAAGATAGAAATGGTCACCGGGAAAGAGTTTCAGGGAGAACTCCCCTCTGGTATGGATCTTCCAATCTTCAAGAACCCGGCAAGATACTTCGCGGTCCCCGTCACCGCCAACAGCGGCCACAGGTATGTCCAGAAGGGCCTCTTCTTTATGGACATAGGTTTCTTCCAGTGCAAGATCTGCCCGGAGAATCGGTGTGTATAAATCCATGAGTTCCCTGTTTTGAAGCAGTTCCTCCGGAGTACCGGAAAACCGCCGTAACCCCTCTATAAACTGGGGTTCCGGTAGATGATGAATGGGGCGGGGCTCTGGAATATGAGGGGGA
>JANQML010000015.1 GCA_028280105.1 Desulfobacula sp.
GGCGGTGACAACCGATTCCATGGCCTCCTGCTTCATGATATAGCCCCTGGCACCGGCGTGGAGGGCGCGCTGGGCATAGAGGTATTCATCGTGCATGGACAGGACCAGGACCGGAATGTTCTTATGATGTTGTTTAACATACCGGACCAGATCGATGCCGTCCGAGCTTTTTAAGGTGATATCGGCGATAATCAGATCGGGTTTTTCATTCTCAATTTCCTTGATGGCCGATTCAACATCCTTGGACTGCCCGAATGCGATCAATCTCTCTTCCTGGTTGATCAGTTCGGCAAGCCCGAGACGGAATATGGGATGATCTTCAACCAGCAGTATTTTTTTCTTTTCAGTCATGGGTCATAGATTCTGTTTTAACAAATTTCGGGTAACCCTATCATTTTTCATTTTCCCATTCAATGGCCAATGCGGTTAATCCAGGGCAAACGCCTGTAGAACCGGCACGTTTTTTAATCATCTATAATATTAAGTTCTTAGCTCTTGTTAAAAATTTATCTGCGTTTGCCTTCATCATATAACTATTTGAAATCATTTATACTGAATTTTACATGCGATGAGCCTGGGTTAATCTGCCGGACCGGAATCCATCTGTTAAATCTGCCTGTTTACGGTCTCATCTTTGTCCGGAGCGGAATTCAATGCCGGACCCAGGCCTGTGTCCGCTATCTGCACCCCCACCCGGGTCCCCTGCCCGGGGGACGATGCAACCGTCAACGAGGCATTGATCAGGCCGGCCCTGTATTTCATGATCCTCAGACCCATGCCGCCCGGGGATGCCGCATCGTCCATACCGCTGCCGTTATCCCGGATACTCAGGTGAGTGTGGTTGTCCTGCCGGCTTAAACGGATATGGATATCGTCGGCATGGCCGTGGCGGACGGCATTCTGGACCGCCTCCTGGGCGATATGGTAAAGGTTGATTACCACCATGCTGTTTTCGGACGGGATCCGGGTTTCAAGACTCAGCCGGCAATTGATGCGGTGCATGATCCGGGTATTGGCGGCCAGCTCCCTCAGGGACGACTCAAGCCCCTGGTTGAAGTAGACCGGGCAGAGCCCCCGGGCCAGGCGGCGGGTCTTTAAAATCGCCTCTTTAATCAACTCCGTTATGCGATCCGTGAGCAGGCCCGAATCCTCTGAAAGGGGTTCGATTTTTTTCTTTAAAACCTTGGATAATCCTTCGATTCCGATTAAATGCGGGCAAAGGTCATCGTGGAGGTCGGTACCGATTTTCTGGCGTTCTTTTTCCCCGGTCTCCATGATGGCTTTTTCCAGCCGCTTCACTTGAGACACATCACGATGGGTAATCACCGACCCAACGGGTTGTCCGTCCTTGTTCCGGTAGACCGATCCCCTTGTGGTCACGGCGATAAGGGTCCCGTCTTTGGCCTTTCGCCGGGTTTCGGTCCGGGACAGAACATTGCCCTGAAGAATGGTTTCTATCCCCTCCGTAGTCTCTTTCCAGTGTTCCTCTGGAACAAAGTGGTCCATTTTTCTGCCCATGCTGTCTTCAAGGGTATAGCCGAAAACACGGGTGAACGCAGGATTCATATAGGTCACCCTTCCGCCCATGTCATAAACGATAATGGGGTCCGGCGTCGCCTCCATCACGGAGCGGTATTTTTCCTCGCTCTCCTGAAGTGCCTCCTGGGCCTGCTTTCGTTCCGCAATCTCGGCTTTCAGGTTTTTGCTGTAAGTTTCCAGCTTATCCATAAAGGAGTTGTAATAAAAGGTCAGCTGTCCCACTTCATCATGGGAATCCATTCTGGCCAGGCGGTTGGAAAACCCGCCGCCGATATCCTGGTTGAACAGCCGGGTCAGGTTCCGCAGGGGTTTGGTGATGGTCGAGCTCAGGATAAAGCTGATGGGGATAAAGAGGATAAACGAACAGAGCCCCACGATGATGATCAGGTGTTTAATGGCGGTCAGCGGAGAGAAGAATTCGTCCATATAGCTGGAGGACGCCACGATCCATTCATACTCCGGGATATAGTTAAACAGCACCAGCTTTTTCCTGAAACGGTTGTCCGTGGGATTTTTCCATGAGTACACCAGCTTGCCGTTTTTTTTCTCCAGCATTTTTTGAAAAAACCGGCTGGATAGCTTTTTGTCTTTAAACACGTTTATACCGGCAAGTTCGGGATGGATGATGATATTGCCCTTGGTGTCCATGACATAGGCATACCCGGTCTTGCCGAACCGCAGGCTGAGAATATTCTCTTTAAAATCATTGATATGGACCAGTTTCAAAAACTCTTTCCGGTAAGAGGAGACTGTAATCATCCAGTTCCAGGGTTTGAAGTGGGTCAGGTAAAGGGCTTTGGGCCGGGGATGGGCATCTCCGGGATTCTGCCACTCATATTCAATATACCCGTTTTTCGTGGCGATCATTTCCTGGACAAACCGGTGGTCGGATATATCCAGCCCTTCCAGCGATTTTTTCGGGTGTTTGAGCACCCTGCCGTGGCCGTCCAGGATGCAGACATAGCCTTCCATGCCCACTTTCTGGGACAGGATGATGTCCGAGGCCCTTTCAAGCGCCTCATCAGGGGATATACGGCCCGAGGCCTGAAGCCCGTACAGATGTTCAATAACGTCATGGTTTTTTTGGGCAGTGGCGCGCAAATGGTTTTTAATGGAAACCGACACCGCAGTTCTTACCGTGTTCAGAATGGCCGAGGTGGAGTTCTGCAACTCGCTTTCAATATTTTTTTCCAGATTTTTTTTAACAATGGAATAGATGACCATGCTGGACAGACACATAATCACAAAAAAGGTCAGGGAATAGACAAAGAGGAGTTTATAGCGGATTTTAAAATTTCTTACGATTCGAAACGGGTTCATTCTATCTCCGGATTTGATTTATCGTGCGCAGGCAGGTTATCCGGAAACGGCCGGGATTGTCAATATGAACCGTTTTATCCTTTCAATCGGTGCCATCCGTTAATGAGACCTTAATAAGGTATCATTAACGGATGGCAGATACGGTGGGGTTATGCCTCTTTTCTTTTTGTCCGATTTCTCCGTTGCATGGCAATTCCCATGCGCCTGGAATTAAACCGGGACTCAAATAAAAATTCCGATGATTAGAGATTCCCCCCTCTTTTATTTTTTCTTTTTTGAACTCAGTTCCGGGAACTGGTGATAGAAAAATTCACGGGTGCTGTCGTCTGTCCTGCCTGACTCTTTTTTCCTGAGTTCCACACGCCGGATCTTGCCGCTGATGGTCTTGGGCAGTTCGTCTACAAATTCGATAATTCTTGGAATTTTGAACTTGGCCAGCACATCAATGGTGTGTTTGAACAATTCAAGGGCCAGTTCTCTGGTGGGTTCGTGGCCCTTGGAAAGGATAACAAAGGCTTTTACCAGCTGATGGCGTTTGGGGTCAGGCACACCGACCACTGCCGTCTCCATAACTGCCTGATGCTCTATCAGCGCGCTCTCCACCTCAAAAGGGCCCACGCGGTAATCCGAGGATTTGATCACATCATCTGAACGGCCCACAAACCACCAGTAGCCGTCTTTGTCGAACATGGCCTTGTCGCCGGTGAAATAAAGCCCGTGCTTGAAGGCTTCGGCTGTTTTTTCCGTGTTGTCGATATATTCCTGGAACAGGCCGATGGCCCGCCAGTTGTCGAGGCGGACAACGATATGGCCGGTGACATCCGGCTCGGTAATTTCATTGCCGTCATCGTCTGCCAGAATGACATCATACATATAAGACGGATGGCCAAAGGAACCGAGGCGCATTTTCTTTTCCATCCAGGGGGGATTGCCGATCATGGCAGTGGATTCGGTCTGTCCGTAAAAATCCCGTATTTCAGTACCGGTGGCCTCTTTCCACTGGTCTATAACCTCGGGATTCAGGGGCTCTCCCGCACTCAGAGAATATTTCATGGCGCTCAGGTCATACTCTGACAGGTCAAGGCCGACAAAGGCCCGCCATGCAGTGGGCGGGGCGCAGAAGGAGTTGACCTTGAATCTGGCCACGGCTGCCAGATATTTTTTAATATCAAGGGCGGTGAAATTAAATCCGGTGGCGGTGGCCCCCATGTTAAAGGGTGAGAAAAAGCTGCTCCATGCCCATTTGGCCCATCCGGGTGCACTCAGGTTGTGGTGGACGTCGCCGGGCTCAAGGCCGATGATTAACGCGGTTGAAAGATGGCCCAGGGGATATGACACCGCGCTGTGGCCGACTCTTTTGGGAAGGCCTGTGGTGCCGGAGGTGAAAAAGCAGAA
>JANQML010000038.1 GCA_028280105.1 Desulfobacula sp.
GAGACCATATTGGGGGTGAAAATCATTTCATCCGGTCTGAATCCGACTTGAAGTCCCATTTGTATCTCAGGAATGGATACGGCATCGATTCCCGCCCCCAGCTCCTTCATATATTTCATGATACTTAAATTGGTGCAGGATTTAACGGCAAACAGCACCCGGTGGTCCACCCCGGAAAAGGCGGTGACGAACCGATGAAACTGTCTTTTTATCCGATCGGCATCATAGAGATACAAAGGGGTTCCAAATCGGTTACACAGATCTATCGGGTCGAGATTCTGAATCTCATATTTTATTTTTTTCACAGGTTCACCCCCTTGATTTGCGGCGGTTTGCTTCTCCTTAACCGTTCAACCCGTTCCATAAGTTCGGTTACCCGATCCAGTTGCCGCTGATTCTCCCGGTACAATAAAGCGTACCGCAGGTGCCAGGAAAGGGTTCCATGGGCTGCCCACTGGATATAGTGGTATAACAGGTGAGACTCCTTTTCAGAGATGGGCCGGACCGAATGGTAGGCCGACAGCAATGATGCCAGAAGTTCCGGTTCAAGGCGGTTGTCGATGAAACAGAATCCATTGGCGCTCATCCCGATCTCCATCAGCAGGGTATCGACACAGACTTCCTCAAAGTCAATGAGGGCGGCCAGCCGGCCGTTGCTGAATATTGTATTGTCCGGAAAAACATCCCCGTGGATCAATCCTCTTGGCAGGGTTACGGCCAAAGGTTTGATCAGGTAATCGGTCTGCCATTTGAAGTAGGAATAGATTTCAGGATATTGGAACGGAGCGCTTTTAAACCGGTTGATGAGATCAATGCAGGCTTCCATATGGATGGTATTCTTTCGCGAATAGGTTTCATCGGCCGGAAACAGATTCAACAAGGCAGTATATTTGCCGATCTCTTCGGCAGTCTCTTCATTGATCCGGGGTTCTTCCCCTTCCACAAAGTCATAGACCGCGACCCTGCCCCGGGCGGAGTCGGAGATAAATCCGCCGTCTGTCCGGGGAATCGGATAGGCGGCTGGAAAGCCTGTCTTCTGAAGTGCCGAAAGCACCCGGATTTCATATCGAATCTTTTCAATATCGTCCTGCTGAAGACAGACGCGGTACAAAAAAACACCCTTTTGGGCCGTCACTTTATAGTTCTCGTTGGCATACCCCGAGGACAGGCGTTCAATCCCGGTTATTCCGGAGATACCGTACAGATCTAAAACCGTATGAATGTCACCCATATCCGGGATCATATTGAATCCGCCACGGCACTGTTGTGCCAGTTTCATATCAGGTCATTTATTCGCCTTCTCTCTTTATCCCGAATTATCCTTAGTTTAGATCCCCCTATTATTCAAGGATTAAATCCACTTTATTGTACTTTAATTCTAAAAAGGAGCCGCAAATATCGATTGTCCGGCCATGGACGGTTCACCCCCTCCCAAACCCACCATCAAATTTTTGTTTAGCGGCCTACCCGGCATGGGTTCCCTCCTCCCTGGCCTTCAGCAAGGTGCCGGATGCAAGACGGCAAGGCGTGACGACTGAGGGCGTATCAGCCATACTCCGCAGGGAGGAATGACCGCAGGCAACGCAGCAGGCGGGACCGCATGGTGGATCAGGGCCCTGGATTAGATTTGACAAGACCGGTATGCCGGAGTAGGTTGAACAACCATGAACAAAAACGATGTTTATAAGTTTTGCCCGCTGTGCAGCGGAAACTTTGTAAAAAAAAGACTGATTTACAACGAGCCGGAGCGGCTGGTCTGCAAGGATTGTGATTTTATTTTTTACCTGGATCCCAAACTGGTCGCCTGTACCATTGCGGAAACCTGTAACGGGATTATCCTTCAAAGACGCAACAGAGCCCCCCGGAGAGGGTGCTGGGTCCTTCCCGGCGGATTTGTAGACAGGGGAGAAACCCTTCAGGAAGCGGCAAAACGCGAATTTTTTGAAGAGACCGGGTTGCATACCCGGATCAACAGCCTGCTGGGCAACTATTCTTATCCTGGCGAGGCAAATATCATCATC
>JANQML010000061.1 GCA_028280105.1 Desulfobacula sp.
TGATGAAGTCTTAAAAGCGTCTTTAAATTCAAAGCTTTTGTTGTATCGTCAACTGATTTCATCTTTTATGATAAAATTTTTATGCAACGTTGAGGTTAAAACAGCACACTCGTTGCAGTTGAAAACAGGGGTCAGCTTCATCCTTATTAACAAGGAGGCGCGGGTATGAAAAATTCAGATCAGGATAAATATCGAAAGGCCAGATTTGGAAGCAGTTTTAACAGGGAACATGCAAAAGCAAAATACGAGGAGTCAAAACATGGCATCGCCCGTGAATCTGTCCCTCAGCATGAGAATTTAATAGAAATTAAAATCAAACAGGCTATGCTCGACGGGAAATTTGATGATTTGCCCGGAAAAGGAAAACCCATCGATTTTAATAAAATGCCAAATGTTCCTGAACACCTCAGAACGGGTTACCAGGCGCTTAAAAGCTCGGGTTTTGTCCCGGAGGAAGTATTATTGAAAAAAGAGATGGCGTCTCTTAAAGAGCGGATAAAAAAATGTAAAAATGAAGAGGAGATAAAAGCGCTGAAAAGGCAATTGGTCGATGTATCAAATAAATTTTACTACTACATGGATTACAATAAGAGTTTAAAATAAAAAGTTTTTCATTGGAAGTCGATTTTTTACAGATCAAGCGGGAGATAACATTATCATCAGGCGCTTTTGACGTCTGAAGCCCCTACCTTAATTTCATCCGATAAAAATAGATAACCCATATTAAATTTGGCGGATAAAAAGACAGGGTCATCGCATGTAAAATTCAGTATAAATGATTTCAGATAGTTACATGTTGAAGGCAAACGCAGATAAATTTTTTTAACAAGGGCTAAGAACTCAATATTATATAGTGGTTCTCAAAATAACGTTCCGATTAAGTTTCTCATGTTACTGGTTGAACAGCAAATGACGCCAAGATTGTCGGACCTTTCAAAGAGATTGACATTATCAAGACCTTTTTTTCGGAACATATTTTTGTCATTTGCTATAGATGATCAAAAAAAGTGCCGGTTCTACATGGCGTTTGCCCTGGATAAAAAGATTGACATATATGACAACAAAAGCTAAATAATAACAATTATCATCTGTTCTGTTGGAGTTTAATTTGATCGAATCTAAAAAAAGGTTTGAAATTATTATTCAAAAATTGAGGGATGAGGGCCACAAGATAACACCTCAACGGATGGCTATCGTCAAAATTCTCTCAAAAAGTGAAAATCATCCCAGTGTAGAGGATATCTATGATCAAATTAAGGAAGATTTTCCAACCATGAGCCTTGCAACGGTATACAGAAATATTGTATTAATTAAGTCTCTTGGTGAAGTTCTTGAGTTAGGTTTCCCGGATGGGAGCAATCGATACGATGGAAACAAGCCATACCCTCATCCCCATGTTGTTTGTATTCAGTGTAAAAAGATTGTCGATCCGGATCTGGGTAGTCTGGATAATATGACAGAAGAAGTTGCAAAAGAAACAGAATTTAAAATATTGAACCATCGATTGGATTTTTTCGGTATTTGCAAAAGGTGCCAGGCAAAAAAAACTTAAATATATTTTTTTGCCATCTAATGATAATAATTATCATATAATACTTTATCTCTAAAACCACAAAAATAAGGAGCTTAACATGACCAATGAAGAAAGCAAGTGCCCTGTAACCGGAAGAAGGGGCAATCCTATTTCCGGCGCTGGAACGTCAAACCGTGACTGGTGGCCAAACCAGCTCAACCTTAAAATTCTCCATCAGCAATCCTCCAAATGCAGTCCCATGGGTGAGGGTTTCAACTATGCTGAAGAATTCAAAAAGCTTGATTTTCAAGCCCTTAAAAAAGATCTCTATGCGTTGATGACCGAATCTCAGGGATGGTGGCCGGCAGATTACGGCCATTATGGCGGTCTCTTTATCAGAATGGCATGGCACAGCGCAGGTACTTACCGGATGGGTGATGGCAGAGGTGGCGCCGGAACAGGAAATCAGCGCCTGGCTCCTGTCAACAGCTGGCCGGACAATGTGAATCTTGACAAGGCACGCCGGCTGCTGTGGCCCGTAAAACAGAAATATGGCAATAAGATTTCCTGGGCAGATCTCATGATCCTTGCCGGTAACTGTGCCCTTGAGTCGATGGGCTTCAAAACGTTTGGTTTTGGCGGCGGCCGCGAGGATGTGTACGAGCCGGAAGAGGACATTTACTGGGGAACTGAAACAGAGTGGCTTGATGACAAGCGCTACTCAGGGGATAGAGACCTTGAGAATCCCCTTGCCGCCGTACAGATGGGCCTGATCTATGTAAACCCTGAAGGACCGAACGGTGAACCGGATGTGCTTGCCTCAGGCAGAGACGTCCGTGAAACCTTCGCACGCATGGCCATGAACGATGAAGAGACGGTGGCGCTGGTGGCCGGCGGACATACATTCGGCAAATGTCATGGTGCAGGGGATGCCAAGCTGGTTGGCCCGGAGCCTGAGGGCGCCTCCATTGAAGAACAGGGACTTGGCTGGCAGAGTAGTTTTGAAAGCGGTAAGGGTGGCGATACCATCAGCAGCGGCATCGAGGGTGCCTGGACCTCGAATCCGATCAAATGGGACAACGGCTATTTTGATCTGTTGTTCGGCTATGACTGGAACCTGGTGAAAAGTCCGGCAGGCGCCTATCAATGGGTTCCCGTAAACCCGGATGAAAAGGATCTGGCACCGGCTGCCCATGATTCGTCCAAGAAAGTGACAACCATAATGACAACGGCAGATCTATCATTGCGAATGGATCCGATTTATAAACCGATTTCCAAGCGGTTTCACGAGAACCCGGAAGAATTTGCCGATGCGTTTGCAAGGGCATGGTTTAAGCTGACTCACCGTGATATGGGGCCTCGCTGCCGTTATCTCGGACCTGAAGTGCCTGAAGAGGAGCTGATCTGGCAAGACGTGGTACCCGCGGTTGATCACAAGTTGATAGACGACCAAGAGATCGCAGATCTTAAGGCCAAGATACTTGCTTCAGGATTGTCTGTCTCTCAACTGGTTTCCACTGCCTGGGCTTCGGCATCCACATTCCGCGGTTCGGACAGACGCGGTGGCGCAAACGGTTCACGTATCCGCCTTTCTCCTCAAAAAGAGTGGGAAGTGAATCAGCCGGAACAGCTTGAAACCGTTCTTAACACTCTCGGAGAAATTCAGAGTGAATTCAATGGTTCTGCCTCAGACGGGAAAAAGGTGTCGCTTGCAGATTTGATTGTCCTGGGGGGTTG
The DNA here is from genome assembly GCA_028280105.1 of Desulfobacula sp. Taxonomy (GTDB): domain Bacteria; phylum Desulfobacterota; class Desulfobacteria; order Desulfobacterales; family Desulfobacteraceae; genus Desulfobacula. Next base: position 3,251 of record JANQML010000061.1, read on the forward strand.
TGCCGGTGTTGAACAGGCCGCAAAAAATGGGGGCCAGGACATCATTGTCCCCTTTACACCGGGCCGCACAGATGCATCCCAGGAACAGACCGATATCGTTTCATTCCAGGTGATTGAGCCAAAGGCAGACGGATTTCGTAACTTTCAAAAGAAAAAATACGCTGCCTCAGCAGAGGAAATGCTGGTGGACCGCGCCCAATTGTTAACGCTTACGGCACCTGAGATGACCGTTCTTTTAGGCGGAATGCGCGTTTTGAATACAAACGTTGGGCAGTCCCGGCATGGCGTTTTCACCAACCGCCCCGAGGCGCTGACCAACGATTTTTTTGTCAACCTGCTTGACATGGGCACTGAATGGAAGGCAACCCCGGATGATGAGGATGTATTCGAGGGACGTGACCGTGCAACGGGCGAGCTTAAATGGACCGGCACCCGTGTTGATCTCATTTTCGGTTCCAATTCTCAACTCAGAGCATTGGCCGATGTTTACGGATGTGATGACGCGCAGGAAAAATTTGTTGCCGATTTTGTAAAAGCATGGGACAAGGTAATGAGCCTTGACCGGTTTGACCTTGACTGATTAACGAAAATTTTGAATATCCCCGGAGATATAAATTAACCGATAAAAGCGGCATTTCGTTACGATTTGAAATGCCGCTTTAATTATAAACGATACCATTATTTTTAAAAGGGAGGGACAGATGAAACAGAGTACAAGAGAAGAAATGCGGGAAAAAGTCATTGAGGTGTTGAACAGAGCCCGAGCCATGGAACTGCAGGCGATTCCTCAATACATGAATCAGCATTATAACCTTGATGACATGGACTTTGGTGAGTTCGCCGCTAAAATAAAATTGATCGCCATTGATGAGATGCGCCATGCGGAAATGTTTGCCGAGCGGATAAAAGAATTGGGTGGCGAACCCACCACAGAACCTGCCGGAAAAGTGACAAGAGGCCAGGAAGTAGAAGATATTTTTCCGTTTGATGCTCAAGAGGAGGACAATGCAATAGGGGCTTATAATGCGTTTCTGTCAGTTTGCCGTGAAAATAACGACAGTATCAGCATGAAACTTTTTGAAACAATTATTGATGATGAGCAGATTCATTACAATTACTTTGACAGTATCAAATCACATATTGATAAACTCGGTGGTGCTTACCTTGCACGTATTGCAGGCACATCATCATCAACAGGTTTGCAGCCAAGTGGTTTTATTGTAAGTGAGTAAGGTTGCTGACGGCTGACCCAAACTGCAAATAAAAGAGATCTGTTTTGTTGTTTCTCAATAGGTCTCTTTTTTTGCTATCTTTTTTATCAATAACCGCATATCTGTTGACCACAATCCGGAAAGTGTGCTGTAATAAGGGACATTGAGGATTTGGTGTAATTCTTCATTGGACCATCCCCTCTCTAAATAGGTCTGTGATGACAATTTTGCGTTTTCTCAACATATCATATCTCCTTCTCATTATAATTTTTGTCCCCGTTCAGAGTCATGCCGGACCAAAAGGGGTTTTGGGAGAGAGTGTCGATCTTACCACTCTCTCCTGGAAAGCGGGAACCGGCCTCATTCCTCCGGACAAACTCCTTTTGGTTCTGTCCGATTTTAAGGATGCGCCGGTTTTTCCCATATTCCCCAACAAGATTTTCCCGCACAAAAGGGGAACAACCCTGCAAACCTTTACCCTCTCAACGTTTTTTAGTTTAAACAACGCCCTTCTGGAAAAAGGGCGGCTTGCAATAAAGCTTTCAGGCATAGGTGAAAACTGGCGGATTTACCTAAACGGCCACCTGGTTGAAGATGCGATGCACATCACCGAAAACGGCGAATTGTCGGTCTATCGGCATGTACGAAAACTCATTTTGCCAATTCCTGACCGGGTTTTAAAAAAAGATAATCATCTCGTTATACACCTGGCCGGATACCCTTCACATTTTTTCGGGTTAAACAACATCTTTCTCGGCCTAAACTATTCCAAAGGATACAGCATTGCAACGGAGGAGTCTTTTCGCAATCCGCTGGCCGGATCCATTGAACTGATCCTCTTTAGCATCTATATCTTTTTTGGGTTGTATCATCTTTTTATCTATGCCCGGAACAAGGCACACCTGTACAATTTTTTCTTCAGCATCTTTTTCATATCCCTTACCGTTTACTTTTTTGCCCTTTCAGACCTGGCATTTCAACTGATCTACAATACCCGCTATCTGATATTTGTAAACAATGCCATTCAGCCGATCGCTATCACGGTATTCCTGCTTTTTATCCGCGACTTTCTTTTCCCCGGCGAACCCTGGCGGACAACAAAAGCGTTGGTCCTATCGAACATACCGTTTGTAATTGGCTTTATCCTGTCCCCGGTATATCTCTACCATCAGATTCTCCTGTTATGGTACATTGTACTGGTTCCCCAGTTGATTCATGTAATTTATCTGATTATTAAAGCGGTTCTCGAAAAAAAAGAGGATGCCCTTATTGTATGTTTGGCCACATTTCAAGGGATTCTTTTTATTATCTGGGATATACTTGATACGATGTTTTTCCATACATCGATGCGGCTTTTAATGTTCAGCTTTATTTTTGTCACCCTCTCCTTTGTGTTGATTCTTGCCAACCGTTTCCTCCGCTGGTACGACACCAGCATAGAGCTGACCAGACTTCGGGAGGAACAGCTCTTTAAAGACGTCCTTACAGGGCTTCCCAACAGGACCAAACTTATCCATGATGCCGTTGCGTCTCCCTGCTATTCAATTATTGTTTTTCAAATACAGGGCCTTGTGCGTCTTAACAATATTTACGGCCCTTCCAAAGTGGACGAGATCTTCAGGGAGTATGTCACATCGGTTATTGATGTGCACAAAAGTGTTCTTTACGATATTTACCGCCTCAACTGGGGAGAGTTTGCCTTTGTTTTTACCCGGAAAATCCGGTACGAAAAAGTGCGGGCCCTGGTCAATGAGGCCATCCAGAGTGCGGAAAATTGGAAGTCCGATATAGACGGCCTGGAGGAGGTGGTTATAGAGATCATAGCAGGTGTTTCCCATGGCAGCGAAAAACCGGTAGAGTCCGGGTTGAAAGAGGCGGATATGGCAATCAACTATGCAAAGGACCGCCGGCTTCCCTTTGCCCGGTACCGGGGAATCATGGATCAGGAGCAGACCCACCGGGAAAACCTCATGTGGATAAAAAAAGTGCGCCTGGCTTTGGTGGAGTCCCGTGTTGTGGTCCAATACCAGCCTATTCTGAATAACAAGACCGGGGTTATAGAGAAGTACGAGTCCCTGGTCCGCCTTGAGGATCAGGACGGGTCTCACATTATGCCGGGACTGTTTCTCCCGGCCATATCGGAATCAAAGCTTATCAATAAGCTCACCGAGTCGGTTATAAGCAACGTCTGCAGATCCATTGGCAGCACCGAAACGGATTATTCGGTAAATATTTTTGCCGAGCAACTGGTTGACAGCAATATTTCCGAGCTGATTGTACGGTATGTTAAGGAGTATGGAATAGATAACCGGATTGTGGTGGAAATCCTCGAGTCCGAGAAAATCACCGACTATGAACTGATTTCCAAAGAGCTCACAAAGCTCAGAAAGAGCGGGATAAAAGTCGCCATTGACGACTTTGGAACCGGGTACTCCAACTTTGGACACATCATCAATCTTCCCCTGGATTATATCAAAATAGACGGCTCCCTTATTAAACATATACACGAGGATGAAACATCACAGGTCCTGGTGAAGAACATCGTGAATATCTGTACCAGTCTTAAAATAAAAACCATTGCAGAGTTTGTTCACTGCCGGGAAGTTCAAGACGTGTTAATCTCTCTCGGTGTCGACTATTCCCAGGGCTTTTTTATCGGAAAGCCGGAATCCCTCAGCAGTTGACATCATTAACAAAAAACAAGCTTTTAACCCTGAAATGTCGGTCTTAGGATGCCCGGGCCGTAAACACCGCTCTCACCGGTGCCGGATATCCTTCAATGGTTTTACCCGGATCTTTGGGGTCGAGAAAGTCGATCAGGGTCTCAGTATGGATCCACTTTGTTTTTCGCTGCTCTTCAAAGGTTGTCCGGGAGACATCCACACATTGAATCTCCTTAAATCCGGCTCGCAGCAACCAGGATTCCATGGCCAGAAGATCGGGAATAAAAAAGACGTTTCTCATCTTTGCATACCGGTCTTTCGGGAAAAGACAGATATTCTGTTTCGCATCAATCACCAGATTCTCCAGGATCAGCTTTCCGCCGGGTCGCATGGACTCGCACATCTCTTTGAGCATGCGGATGGGGGATCTGCGGTGGTACAATACGCCCATACAGAAAATCCGGTCAAAATACCGGTCCATTTTAGGCATATCATTGTAAGTGGCGGGCAGACAGAACAGATTGTCCAGATTTAAATATTTCTGGGCTGCCAGGTATTGATAATAAAAGGAACTCTGGGGTTCAAGCCCCAATACCATTAACGGGTTTTGTGCAGCCATCCGGAACATGTAGTACCCGTTGGAAGAACCGATATCTAAAATCCGTTTGCCTTCCAGATGACCGGCATGGTCTTTGATCCGGTTCCACTTCATCCATGACTGCCACTCCGAATCCACCCGGATACCGAAAAACTCAAAAGGCCCTTTCCGCCAGGGACACAACTGTTCGAGCTGTTCATTCAAGAGCTGAGAGTCGCTGTCTGAAAGATCCGAATCCGACCCAATGGAGACGACATCATTGTCCAGGACCTGTTCTGAAGGGATCACATCCGGGAGACGCGCCACCACCTGTTGGAACCGGAAGAAATTTCCTTTTGTGGTATCAAGAAACGCCCGTTTTTTTTTTACCATTCGGTCTAATTCGGGACAGCAATGGTCCAGTTTCAGCCGATGCCTCTGGGCAAGCAGGTCTTCCATATCTATTTAATCGCAATCATTGAGGTAAAATTAAACCATTTCAGCCAGATATCCCTGTATTTAAACCCAACCGTTGCCAGGCGGTCCATGTGGGTCTCAACGGTATCCGGTACCAGTACCTTTTCAAGCGCATCTCTTTTCTGGCTGATTTCAAGCTCAGAGTACCCGTTCTCCAGCTTAAACCGCCTGTAATAATCGAGTTCCAGCCGGTTCAGTTCCGGTTCCGGGTGAACCGTCTTTTCGGTCAGCAGCAGCACCCCGTCCTTTTTCATGCCAGAAAAAATCGTCTGGATCAGGTTGTGTCGTCTTTCAATGTCCAGAAACTGCAGGGTCAGGTTAATCAAGACCACCGAAGCGTTTTCAATATCAATCTCTTCCATTCTTTTACATATCAATGTAACCTGTGATGCATTAGGCTCGTTTTTAAGCCGCTGATTGTACCGGTCGATCATAGGCGTCGATGCATCCACGCCAATCATTTGGAAGGGTTTGTCTTTAAAGCATCTTAAAATCTGAATGCCCAGGTTGCCATGGGAGCAGCCCAGGTCGTATATCCGGCTGCCGGTTTGATAATAATCTGCGGCCAACTGGGATTGCCTGACAATATTTTCCCTATAAAACGGTACGGACCGGTTGAGCATGTCGTCAAACACACCGGTCACCTGTGCATCGAACAAAAAGGGTTCAACAATCTTTTTTTTAACGGCAAATACCCTGTCTTTTTCCATCCTGTAAATCCATATTTTTTTTTGTACGTTTCTTATAATATTCTGCCGATAAGTGCAAGAAGACAAGGCAATGCATGGGATTATCACTTGACTCGCGACATGGGCTAATGGTATCACTTTTTAAGTCAATATTGGATTGTTCCTGTCAACAGCATCTTAAATAAATATGCAATCACCGGGCTGGGAGGAAAAAGATGGAAATTGTTGGAATCGATGTCGGATTTGGATTTACAAAAGCCTTTAACGGCACAAACTCGATCATATTCAAATCCATCATCGGTGATGCAACAACCATCCAGTTCCGGTCTTTTTTAGGAGAGGAGTCATCGGCTTCCAATCTCCACATTACGCTGGATGACAAAGCCTATTTCATCGGCAATTATGCCGAACTCCAGTCCAATATAAAAGAGTTTACCCTGGATCAGGACAAGCTGCTGGAGGATTTTGTCAGAACCCTTGCAATTACGGCAGCCGGACTGTGCACGGATACATCGGCGCCCATCAATGTGGTTTCCGGTCTTCCCGTGGGATACTTGAGAAGGGACAGCAAAAAACTCAAAGAGATGATCCGCGGGGTTCATGATATCACCTACCACAACCCAGACGGTCAGGATGTAAAAAAACGAATTCACATTGATAAGATTCATGTGATTCCCCAACCCATCGGCTCGATTTTCAATCTTATTTTTGATGAACAGGGAAAGATAAAGGACCGCAACCTAGCAAACCAGAAACTGGGTGTGGTGGACATTGGATTTAAAACCACGGATCTCAGCATCTTTGACCGTCTCCAGTATATTGAAAGAGGGTCGTCCACCATGGAAACCGGTATCTCAAAATGCTTTTCCGTAATTGCCAATAAACTTAGACAGGAAAGCAATATCAATATCGAATTGTACCGCATGTTCAAATTTATTGAATCCGGTATGATCAAAATAAGGGGCAAAGAGTACAATATTTCCAACCTGAAAAAACGGGTATACAGCCATTCGGCCGCAGCCATTGCTTCGGATCTCAACCGGTTGTGGGAAAATGACTGGGATATCGATTCGATTATCCTTTCCGGCGGCGGAAGCATTGAACTGGCCGAGCACTTAAGTCCCAACATTGAAGGAAATGTAATTCCCATCGGCAGGGATGTGGATGCCCGGTTTAACAATGTACAGGGCTATTGCAAATTCGGCCGGTACAAATGGGGCTACTCAAAATTTCTCAAGGAAGCACGAGAAAAAGAACCGATGTCTACAAAAGAAAGGCATTCACCGGCAAACGCAGGCTCTGGTGACAACACCTCCGACACCCGGGAAAATGAGGGTGCGGATCAAAAAAAACAATCCAGCGGCCTCTCCTGGCTCAAACGCCAAAATTAACAGATATAAGAGATAAAGAGACTGATGAATTCAAAGGAATTGACCAACGTTCTGTCACTGGTTGCCGACGGCACCCTTAGCGTAGATGATGCAAAAAACCGGCTGAAACATTTTTCAGTGGAAAATATTGATTTTGCCCAGATCGATCACCACCGTTCCTTGAGAAAGGGATTTCCCGAGGTCATTTTCGGCCAGGGAAAAACACCTGAGCAGATTACAGGTATCATGAAACAGATGGAATCCCGGGAAAATATTATTCTTGTTACCCGAATCCATAAAGAAAAAGCGGATAAAGTGCTGCCTGCCTTTCAAAACGCCGAGTATTTTGAGGATGCCCAATTATTGTGGGTAAAAAAGAAAGATCCGAAGATCAGCGGGCATGGAAAAATTCTTGTCATCTCTGCCGGCACCTCAGACATCCCCATTGCCAGGGAGGCCTATTTAACGGCTCAGGCCATGGGAAATGATGTGGAAACCATCTTTGACGTGGGTGTGGCGGGTATTCACAGATTGTTTGCCCACAATGATAAAATTGCGGCAGCGGCTGTCATCATCGTCGTGGCCGGCATGGAAGGGGCGCTTCCCAGTGTCGTGGCAGGCATGGTCAAGGCACCGGTCATCGCGGTCCCCACCAGCATCGGATACGGAACCGCCTTTGGCGGCATGACCGCCCTTCTGGGGATGCTCAACTCCTGCAGTTCCAACATTGCGGTGGTCAATATCGACAATGGGTTTGGTGCCGGATATATGGCATCATCCATTAATCATGTCTCTTTTTTTTAGAGGCAAACGATACAACCATGGCCGGGCTTGCTGAAAGTTTAACATTCATTTAGATACGGGGAACTAAAGCATCCGGCGAAGTTCCAGAGCCTCGGCATGCTTGGGGTCGGTTCTCAACACCTGATTCAGATATTCATCTGCCTGAAGCACTTTTCCGTTTTGAAAAAAGAGCTTTGCAATATTGAATTTTGCCTCGATATGCCCCCGGACATGGCGGTCAACCGTCATAAAATGTTTTAATGCCTTTTCCGTATCACCGGCATCCAGTGCCACCACGCCCGATTTATAGATCATGTCATAATTTGCCGGATTGTCTTTAATTGATTCCTCCAGCAGCCGTTGCGGGTAATCCAGCTCATTGTAACCAAGGCAGAGATCAATGATCTGTTCTCTTCTCAGGTTGGATCGCTTTGCCCGCAATATAACCTTGGAAAAAATCTCGATGGCCAGTTGCCTGGACTTCCCTTTTAACAATTTTTCAGCCAGTTCAATGGCCGGATCATTATAGCGGACGCTCAGGGACAGAATTTCAAGCATGATCCGGCCGGCCTTTTCAAGCTGGCCCACGTTTAAATAGTAGTCGGAAAGATGTGCCCGGGTAATCGTATCCTGGCGGTTCACAGAGGCGGCTTTAAGCAGACATTTTTCGGCAATGGCCGGTTTGTTTACTTTAAAATGGAGCAATCCCATAATCCGAATCAGCCGGGATGCATTGGGCTTGTAACGAAGCGCTTCCCGAATCTGTTCAATGGCACCTTCAACGTCACCCTGCTCTTCCAGGTTTCTCGCTCTGATCCGGCAGACGGTTGCCTCATCCGGCTGGTTGGCCCGTTCCACCACCGTCCCGATCTTTTCATCCAGGGAAGCCAGTGTCAAAGGCTTGAGCAGGTAGCCGTCGACCTCGCTTTCCGCCACCTCAGAAACGATATCCCTTTCAGACTCAGCCGTTACCATAATGACGGGAATATCCCTTAGCTGCTTATCCTGCCGGATCTTTTCCAACGCCTCAAATCCTTTCATTACCGGCATATTCCAATCCATAATCACCAGATCACACCGGGTCTCCTTTAGGGCAGCCAGCGCATCCCTGCCGTTTTCAGCAAATTTCAGCCGCTTGCCGATATTTAAATTCTGAAGCATTTTCCGGATCGTCAGACGCATACTTTTCATGTCATCAACAATCAGAATGGTCATTGTCTCTATTTTAATCATAATTTGGCTTCGGTAACGAATCGCTCATACGCCGTTTGGATTTTTTCCAGCCGGGCTGCAAAATCTGTTGTTTGTCCGTTTTTTGCATCGGTTTCCAAATCATATGCCGCCTGTTTTAAAGCGTCTGCATTGACATTGGCAGCCGTCCCCTTGAGGGCATGGGCCCGGGACCGGACCATTTCCGTATCTGCAGTCATGACCCCCTGCCTGATACTGTTGATTAACGCCGGTCCTTCTTCGATAAACGTATCAATCACAAGCTTCATGAGGGAGCCATCTCCGCCGAATCGCTCGGATAACGTCTCCCTGTCAAAAACAGGCGGCACCTGTTCGTCCGGGCTGGCTTCAGGCCCCTTACCCGGCGGTTCTTCCGGGAGATCCTCCGATAAAAACGCAGAAGCGGCGGGATCCGGTCCCGTTGCCAGATCAAGTAACTCGTCAATGGAAATGTCTTCTCCAGTGGATCGGTTTTCGCTGCCGGACAAATCCGCTTCACCGGACGGACTGTCATCAAACAATTCCTGCTGTATCGCTTGCCCCTTGCGGGGGGCTTCTTTACCCAAAATGGGTTGGGTCAGATTGGCACTGATTTTTTCAGTTAAGATATCCGGTTCAACCGGTTTGGAAATGAAATCATCCATCCCCGCATCAAAACATTTTTTACGGTCACTCTCAAAAGCGTTTCCGGTCATGGCCACAATCGGGACCGGCCCTGTCTTTGACTCTTTTTCAAACGCCCTGATTTTACGGGTGGCTTCAAATCCGTCCATGACAGGCATCTGGCAGTCCATGAGGATTAAATCAAAACCGGTCTGAATCTGTTTCTCAACCGCCTCTTTCCCGTTTCGCGCCTCATCTGTCTGATAGCCCAGTTTGCCGATCAGGGCTCTGGCCATAATTAAATTGCTTTCCATGTCTTCAACGATCAGAATGTTTCGCAGATGCTTTTTGTTTTCCAGGATACTGAATCGTGTAATGATGGGGCGATGGGGTGTCTCCCCGGTTGACGCGGAACACCCCAGAACGGCACAGATCGTATCAGCCAAAAGAGACCGCTCCACCGGCTTGCTTAAAAATGCGGAAAATCCGATTTCCTCAAACCGCCTGGCATCCCCTCTTTCCCCTACAGAAGTCAACAGGATCATCCGGGTCTGGGTATGAAAGTTTTCCTGGACGATCTTTTTTCCCAATGTACCGCAATAGGCATCAGACTCTTTTGCCTCCATGATCACCAGTTGGAAAGGGTCTTCGGCATCGCCGGCCCACCGGAGCATTTCAAGGGCTTCCGTCTCATCAAAGGCCTGTTCATAGGCCATTCCAAGCCGGTCAAGATTCTTTTCAAACCTTTTTCCCAGGGTCGCCCCGTCACTGATCACAAGGGTTTTGCACTTTCGGATGTCCACCTTTGCCGTATGGATCGCCGGTTCGGACTCTGTCTGCTTTTCAAGCGGCAGTGAAAACCAGAAAGTCGAACCGACCTGATCCGTACTTTCAGCCCCCATTCTGCCGTTCATTTTTTCCACGATCAGCTTTGATATGGTGAGCCCAAGCCCGGTTCCCCCGTATTTTTTAGTAATAGACAGATCCGCCTGGGTAAACGATTCAAACAGTCTTTCAACCTGTTCCTCTTTGATGCCGATTCCGGTATCTTCGACACTAAAAAGCAGGACGGCTTTATCATCGTCTTCAGATTCCAGTGTGATCGACAGATCGATCTGACCGGATTCGGTAAATTTGACCGCATTTCCGGTCAGGTTCAGTATCACCTGGCGAATCCGTGCGATATCTCCTTTTAAAAGGCAGGGAACCGCCGGATCAATCGTATGATTGAAGATCAGTCCCTTCTGCCTGGCCTGAAGCTCGGGAAGAGAAACAATATCGTTGATCGCCAGTTCCAGATCAAATCCGCGGACATCAAACTCCAGCTTACCGGCTTCGATCTTGGACAGATCCAGGATATCGTTGACAATAGAGAGCAATGCCCTGGCGCTGTTATAAACGATTCCGGCATACCTTCGTTGTTCTTCATCCAGTTCGGAATCCAAAAGGACATGCATCATACCGATAATTCCGTTCATGGGATTTCGGATCTCATGACTCATGTTGGCTAAAAATTCATCTTTGGCCTGAATCGCCTGTTTGGCCTCTGCTATAATTGCTGACGGGTCCTGTCCGGATTGCGCCCCTTGGTTTGCGGCAGCCTTTTGGGTCCGGCTGAAAAAAACGAGCATGCCCCCTGAAAAAGCACCGAACATCACCAGCAGATGATAGAACCGGTACGGGCTGATGTTTACCGGAGAACTTGAAAGCAAGAACTTCAGATGATACCGCTGCCCCAGATAGTTAATCAGGATCAGAACCAGTGCAATGCCCAGATAAATCAGTTTATCCCTGTTCCGGTCAAATCCGGATACAAAGAGCGGCGTAAAAAAAAGCATAAAGATACCGATGGAATACAGTCCGCCGGTCTTGTAGCACAAAACTGCCGTATAAAGGATGAAACAGATGTTAAATCCGTGACCGGCATGGTTAAAATTCTTTTTAATCAGGAAAAAGAAAAGATACCCGCAAACGGTCAGGGCCGTCAGGCAGAGAACAAATAATGCACCCGCCTGAAGCTGAATAAACAGGATGGCCTGGAATACGAGCAGTCCGGCAAAAAAGAGAATAAAAGCTTTTAGATCTTTAACGTCATGCATGACAGGTGGTTGTTGATTGTTGTGTTGAGGTTAACGCTTCTAAACCATGATGCGATGACAAACTTAACGACAATGGTTATAAAATCCGGAAGCTGGATGACGGTGAAAGTATATGAAATTCCTACTATCCTTGTCAAATTTATTTTAAGTAAACTTTTTTTAATTAATCTTAATTTTCTGCTTGACTTTGTTTTTTTAATATATCATAACGCTTTAAAGAAAGCAGTTGAAATTATGAATATCCATACCATCAACATACTACTATCCCTTATTAGCGTGGAGGTCCTTATTGGCACCTCCGGACGAAAGGGCTCGTAGTGGCATAAACTTAAATTAACTTTAAAAGCCGTTATCAGCCCGAACAGGGCAGATAACGGCTTTTTTAGTTTAAAGGGAGTGAGGAAAAAATCATGAGAAGCCATATTGCAACCAAAGGAATCGCAAGAGCCCCCCACAGAAGCCTGTTAAAAGCCATGGGATATACGGACAAAGAGATCCGCCAACCCCTTATCGGTATTGCCAATTCAGCCAATGAGCTGATTCCCGGACACATGCACCTGGACAATATTGTCAAAGCGGTCAAGGCAGGTATCAGCATGGCCGGTGGAACGCCCATGGAGTTTTCTACCATCGGTATTTGCGACGGTATTGCAATGAACCATAAAGGCATGCACTATTCACTGGCCTCCCGGGAGCTGATCGCCGACTCCATCGAGGTAACGGCAACCGCCCACCCCTTTGACGCCATAGTCATGGTCCCCAACTGCGATAAAATCGTCCCCGGCATGCTCATGGCTGCGGCACGGATGAATATTCCCGCCATCTTTATTTCCGGCGGTCCCATGCTGGCCGGTATCCATCCGGAGAATAAAGAAAAAAAAATCGATCTGGTATCTGTATTTGAAGCCGTGGGGGCGGTGCAGTCCGGAAAGATGACCGAGAATCAATTATTAAACATTGAAAACAGTGCCTGCCCGACCTGCGGCTCCTGTGCCGGAATGTTCACGGCCAACTCCATGAACTGTCTCACCGAAGCCATCGGTCTGGCCCTTCCGGGCAACGGCACCATTCCCGAACCCATGTCCGAAAGAATCCGGCTGGCCAAAGAGACCGGTATCCAGATCATGGAACTGCTGAAACAGGACATCACACCGGATAAGATATTGACCAAAGAGGCTTTTTTAAATTCACTGGCCGTGGACATGGCCCTGGGCTGTTCCACCAATACCGTCCTCCATTTAAAAGCATTTGCCAAAGAGGCGGGCCAGGACATCCCCCTAGAACTGATCAACGAGGTCAGCAAAAAAACCCCGCACCTTTGCGCACTCAGCCCCGGCGGACCGGATCATATTCAGGATCTGAACGTTGCAGGGGGAATCCCGGCGGTGATGAAGGAGCTTGCCGACCATGACATGCTCTACACGGATTGTCTGACCGCCACCGGAAAAACACTGGGCCAAAATCTTGAAACAGTGGTTAAAAAAGACCAGCAGGTCATCCGCCCCATTGAAAACCCCTACCATAAGGAAGGCGGCCTGGCCGTGCTGTTCGGTAACCTTGCCGAAGAAGGCTGCGTGGTGAAGCAATCCGCAGTTCTGGATGAAATGCTCCGGCACGAGGGCCCGGCAAGGGTTTTCAATTCCGAAGAAGCGGCAACAGAAGCCATTATGGGCAATAAGATAAACAAAGGGGATGTCATCGTCATCCGGTATGAGGGCCCGGCAGGCGGCCCCGGGATGCGTGAAATGCTGACCCCCACATCTGCCATTGCCGGCATGAAACTGGACGGGTCCTGTGCCCTGATCACCGACGGCCGGTTTTCCGGCGGAACCAAAGGGGCCTCCATCGGCCACATATCACCGGAAGCCACCCAAGGCGGACTGATTGCCGTGATTGAAGAGAATGACCGGATCAAAATCGATATCCCTGCCAAATCCATTGAACTCCTGGTGGACCAGGCAGAGATTGAAAAACGGTTCGCCCACTGGAAAAAACCGGAACCTAAAATTAAAACCGGATACATGGCCCGGTATGCTGAAATGGTTACATCGGCAGGAAACGGTGCTGTATTTAAAGATATTGAATAGGAGATAAAAATGAAACTGAACGGTTCACAGATTCTGATTAAAATGATCAAAGAAGAGGGGATTGATACCATCTTCGGCTACCCTGGCGGTGCCGTAATCGATATTTATGATGCCCTTGCCAAGCAAAATGACCTCAAACATATTCTCGTGCGCCACGAACAGGGTGCGGTCCATGCGGCAGATGCCTATGCCCGCGCCAACAAATCCGTGGGTGTGGCCCTGGTAACGTCGGGTCCCGGAGCAACCAATACGGTAACCGGAATCGCCTCTGCCCATTCAGACTCCATCCCGGTGGTGGTGTTCACCGGCCAGGTTCCCACCGGTCTGATCGGCAATGATGCATTTCAGGAGGTGGATATTGTCGGTATCACCCGTCCCTGCACCAAGCACAACTACCTTGTTAAATCCGTTGACCAGTTGGGACCGGTCATCAAAGAGGCCTTTCACCTGGCCCGGACCGGACGACCCGGGCCGGTTCTGGTCGATCTGCCAAAGGATATTGTCCAGACCGTCATTGATTTCAAGGAACCGGAAGAGATCTCTTTGCGATCCTATAAACCGAATTATAAACCCAATAAAAAAATGCTCAAAAAAGTCGTTGATATGATCGATGATGCCAAAAAGCCGCTCATTTTTGCCGGCGGCGGGGTAATCCTTTCCGAGGCATCCGAAGAGCTGACCCGGCTGGCCAGAATCACAAACATACCGGTCACCGGATCATTGATGGGGCTGGGCGCGTTTCCGGGCTCCGATCCCCTTTGGCTGGGAATGCTCGGCATGCACGGGACCTACCGGGCCAATATGAGTGTGGATGCCTGTGACCTGATGGTGGCCGTGGGTGTCCGGTTCGATGACAGGGTAACCGGAAATATAGAAAAATTCGCCCCCCATGCAAAAATTGTTCAGATCGATATTGATCCGACATCCATCCATAAAAATATTGAAGTCCAGTGCCCCATTGTCGGAGACTGCAAAACCGCACTTTCCGGAATTGTCGAACTTCTGGAAACCAAAGACCAGGATGTTTTTAAGGAAAAACATGAGCCGTGGCTTCACCAGATTCAGGAATGGAAGAGTACCACACCGTTGAAATATGAACTGGACGACGAGATCATTAAACCCCAGTATGTGGTTGAGCAGCTCTATGAGATATCCAAGGGAGAGGCCATCATCACCACCGAAGTGGGGCAGAACCAGATGTGGGCGGCCCAGTATTATCATTTTGATAAACCCAACCACTTTATTACGTCGGGGGGACTGGGTGTAATGGGATTTGGCCTGCCCGCAGCCATTGGGGCCAAGGCGGCCTGTCCGGATAAACTGGTTGTGGACATTGCCGGGGACGGTTCAATCCAGATGAACATCCAGGAACTGATGACCGCCATTGAATCCGAAATCGACGTCAAGATCGTTATTTTGAACAACCAGTACCTGGGCATGGTTCGCCAGTGGCAGGAACTGTTTTACGAACGGACCTATTCATCCACCAACATGGAAAATTCCCCTGATTTTGTCAAACTTGCCGGCGCATACGGGGCAACCGGCCTCAGATGTACAGACCCCAAGGAAGTGACTTCGGTTCTGACAGAAGGTCTGAATACAAAAGGAACGGTTATCATGGAATTTATCGTGGAAAGGGAAGAGTCGGTCTACCCCATGGTCCCGGCCGGCGGTGCATTAACAGATATGCTCCTGGTTTAATACCTGATTTGAAAAAGGATGTATGACATGAAAACTCAAGATTATATACTTTCCATCCTTGTGGATGATGAACCCGGTGTCCTGTCCCGTATCGCCGGATTGTTTTCCGGGCGGGGCTTTAATATTAATTCGTTAAGCGTTGCCAGTACGGCAGAACCGGATGTCTCACGGATCACCATGGTCACCTGCTGCGATGACCAGATCATCGAGCAGATCAAAAAACAGCTTCACAAACTGATCAATGTCATTACGGTAACCGACTTGACGGAGAAAAAATATGTGCAGCGCCAGCTGGCACTGATCAAGGTCAATGCCCGGTCTGAAAAGAAAGCGGAAATCCTGCGCATCGTCGATATTTTCAGGTGCAGAATCGTGGATGTGGGCCAAAGCCACTACATTATCGAGGTATCCGGGGATGCTGATAAACACAATGCCATTGTCGATCTGCTCCAGCCCATGGGCATCATTGAAATTGCATCCACCGGAGCCATAGCCCTGGCCCGTGATAACGGAAAAGCAAAATCCAATAAAAAATAATCAATTCCTTTTTAATGAAGGATACATAAATGGAAAACATAATCATTTACGACACCACGCTGCGGGACGGCATGCAGGGAGAGAATATTTTTTTCTCCACCGAGGATAAATTAAAAATCGCCAGAAAACTGGACGAATCCGGTGTCCATTATATTGAGGGGGGATGGCCCGGTTCCAATCCCGGTGCCCAGCATTTCTTTGAGCAGATTCAAGAGATCGAGCTGACCCGGGCAAAGATAACGGCCTTTGGCTCCACCCGCAGGCCCGGAAAGGCCGTGGAATCCGATGCCAACCTCAAAGCCCTGATCGACTCCAAGGCACCGGTGATCACCATATTCGGTAAAACATGGAACCTGCATGTGGAATCGATCATGGAAAACACGGAAGCCGAGAACCTGGCCATGATCAAAGAAAGTGTCGCCTTCCTGATCTCCCACGACCGTGAAGTCTTTTACGATGCCGAGCATTTTTTTGACGGGTATAAATCCGACCCCGGTTTTGCCATGAAAACCCTTGAAGCTGCGGTTGAAGGCGGCACCCGGTGCCTGGTGCTCTGCGATACCAACGGCGGTTCACTGCCCTGTGAAATTGAGGAGATCACCCAAAAAATGGTGGCCCACTTCCAAGCCAGGATCCCGGATATAATGATCGGCATCCATACCCACAACGACTGTGCCATGGCTGTGGCCAATTCCATCACAGCGGTTCATGCCGGTGCCCGGATGGTGCAGGGAACCGTGAACGGATATGGCGAACGGTGCGGGAACGCCGACCTGACATCGATCATTCCCATCTTGAATTTAAAGATGGACCAGCCCTGTATCTCGGAAGAAGATTTGGGAATGTTGACCAACCTCTCCCGGTTTGTCTCTGAAACCGCCAACATTCCGCCAATGAACTCAAGGCCCTTTGTGGGAAAAAGCGCCTTTGCCCATAAGGGCGGGGTCCATGTCAGTGCCATTATGAAAAACCCCAAAGCCTATGAGCACATGAGTCCGGAAACCATCGGCAATGTGCGGCGGGTCCTTGTTTCCGAGCAATCGGGAAAGAGCAATATCGAATATAAGGCCAAAGAGATGGGGGTGGACCTCGGTAATGACACGGCGGTCGGTTTCAGGATCGCCTCCTCCATCAAAGAGCTGGAAGAGTACGGATATGAATTTGATGCAGCAGAAGGGTCACTGAAGCTGATCATGGAAAAACTCACCGACCAGTTTGTACCCCATTTTGAGCTGGAATCCTTCCGGGTGGTGGTGGAAAAAGATCAGGAACGCCCCTGCTATTCCTATGCCATGATCAAAATCCGTGTGGGCAACAAGATCGAGATCACCTCAGCCGAGGGGGACGGCCCGGTCAGTGCGCTTGACAATGCGCTGAGAAAAGCCCTTACCTATATCTTTCCCCAGATTGACGACATGCATCTGGTGGATTTCAAGGTTCGTGTCATTGACGGTATGGACGGCACAGACGCAAAGGTCCGCGTATTAATCGAATCCCGGGATGAAAATAATATATTTGCCACCATCGGGGTGTCGGAAGATATCATAGAAGCAAGCTGGCAGGCATTGGCCGACAGTTTTCAATATAAACTTTCTTTAGACAATAACAAAAACAAGGCAGGTTAAACATGACAGACAATAACCAGATTATCATTTTTGACACCACCTTAAGAGATGGAGAACAATCACCCGGGGCCAGCATGAACCAGGCTGAAAAACTCAGGATTGCCACCCAGCTTGAAGCCATGGGGGTGAATGTGATTGAAGCCGGATTTCCTGCCGCCTCGGTGGGGGATTTTGAGGCGGTGCAGGCCATTGCCAACACCCTGAAAAAGACCCAGGTTGCCGCGCTCTGCCGGGCCAGCACCGATGATATCAACCGGGGCTGGGAGGCGGTGAAAGATGCTGTCAACCCCAGAATCCACACCTTTATCGCCACCTCGGAACTGCACATGCAGTACAAACTTCAGATGGAGGCGGACAAGGTGCTGGAACAGGCCGTCAAATCGGTAAAGCTGGCCAAATCCTACACCGATAACGTGGAGTTTTCAGCCGAAGACGGATCCAGATCAGACAAGGACTTTTTATGCAAGGTCTTTGAAGCGGTGATCGACGCCGGTGCCACCACGGTCAACCTGCCCGACACCGTCGGGTATGCGATTCCCGAAGAATTCAGCCAGCTGGTGGAATATGTCATGAAAAACACCCCCAACATGGACAAGGCCGTATTAAGCGTCCATTGCCACAACGACCTGGGACTTGCCACATCCAATACCCTGGCAGCCATCAAGGCCGGGGCCCGGCAGGTGGAGGTCACCATAAACGGAATCGGTGAAAGGGCGGGAAACACCTCCATGGAAGAGGTGGTGATGTCTCTGCACACCCGGCCCAATTTCTTTCCCCACACCACCAGTATCGATACCACGAGAATCCACCCCACCAGCCGCCTGGTGAGCATGATCACCGGCATTCTGGTACAGCCCAACCGGGCCATTGTCGGTGCCAACGCCTTTGCCCATGAAGCAGGCATCCACCAGGACGGGGTACTTAAAAATCCCATGACCTATGAAATCATGAAGCCCGAAACCGTTGGCTTGAGCACCAACAACCTGGTCCTGGGTAAACATTCAGGCCGCCATGCTCTTAACGCCCACATTCAGCAGATGGGCTATGACCTGTCAAAAGAAGAACTGGACACGGTATTTACCAAATTTAAAAACCTGGCAGACAAGAAGAAAACCATTCAAGATGAGGACATTGAAGCCCTGATCAACGAGGGGGTGCTGAGAAGTTCGGAAATATTCAAGCTGGAATACATGCATGTGGTTTCCGGAACAACGGTCTTTCCGTCCGCCTGTGTCCAGATCAATATCAACGGCCGGCCCACCCGGGACGAGATGGGAGGCAACGGTCCCATTGATGCGGTTTTCAACGCCATTTCAAAAATCACCGGCACCCGGTCCAAGCTGTTGCGGTTTACCGTATCCGCCCTCACCGCCGGAACCGATGCCCAGGGTGAGGTAACGGTTCGCCTCAGTGAAGACGGCATCGTCGCCCTGGGCAAGGGAGCAGACCCGGATATCATCACGGCCAGTGCTCTGGCCTATGTGAACGGATTAAACCGGCTGGAGTATCTAAAGGAGAATCCGGCCGTCAAAGCCCAGGTGGTCTGATCGCACCGCTCATGTAACAGTACCGGAAATAAACCCGGGGCAGATTCTTGCCTGCCCCGGGTTTTTGCTTTCGACAGATCTTTCAGACCACCTTCCGGCATCATCCCCATCCGCTCTATTCTATAAAGATTCTCTCTCACTCAAAATTAAATTCAAAACTTGATTTAGATCAATGCCCCTTCCAGTTGTTTCAGGCATAGTGTTCTGTAAACGGGTCGATTAGAAACAGCGATTCACACATTTTTAAAAGGGGGTTGCCATGATTAAAAAAAACGTATCAAGAAGAAATTTCATTAAAAAAAGCACCTTGGGTATTGCCGCATCTACGATCCTGCCTTCCATACTCTCTGCCGACAACGCATTTGCCTCCACCGGCAAAAAAGAGAAAGCCATGTTCTGCTATCAATGCGAACAAACCATGGGCGGTAAAGGATGCACGCGGATCGGGGTCTGTGGGAAAACCCCGGAAGTGGCGGCTCTTCAGGACCTGCTGGTTCATACCCTGAAAGGGCTTTCCATTGCTGCGGCAGCCGGCCGGAAAGTCAATATATCTGATCCGGAAACCAATCACTTTACCTGTATGGCCATGTTCTCTACCCTGACCAACGTGGAATTCGATCCCTACCGACTTGAAGATCACCTCCAGGAATCCGTTGCCCTGCGAAATAAGATGATCAGCCGTGTAAAAGCCGCCGGCGGAACAATCACATCCAACAGTGACAGCCTGACGCTAAAACTCAAACCGTCCATAGAGGGCCTGGTCAAACAGGGCCGGCAATACGGACTCATGTCGGACCCGGATATCGATCCCGACCTGGGATCCCTTCAGCACATGCTCCTTTTCGGAATCAAAGGTATGGCAGCGTATACCGAGCATGCTGCCGAGCACGGCCAGGAGAAAGAAGCCAATTACGAGTTCATCCACAGGGGGCTTGCCGCTCTTGAAGACAAAGGTCTGGATGCCAATGCCTACCTGGGACTGATACTTGAATGCGGAGAAAAAAACCTGAGTGCCATGGCGCTTCTCAGCAAGGGAAACGCTGAGGCATACGGAGATCCCGTGCCCACCAAGGTCCCCCTGGGAGTCAAAAAAGGAAAAGCTATCCTGGTATCGGGCCATGATTTCATCGATCTTGAAGCTGTTCTCAAAGCCACCGCCGGCACCGGCATCAACGTCTATACCCATGGAGAGATGCTGCCGGCCCACGGGTATCCCAAATTAAAAGAACGGTTCCCCCATTTCTACGGTCACTATGGAACGGCATGGCAAAACCAGAAAAAAGAGTTTGAAAAATTTCCCGGGGCCATCCTTGTGACCTCGAATTGTATCCAGAAACCCAGACAATCCTATAAAAAGAATATATTCACTTCCGGTACCGTGGGAATGCCCGGACTCACCCATCTGCACAAAAACAACATGCAGCCCCTGGTTGACAGGGCCATGGAACTTCCCGGGTATGCCGCAGATCAACCGGATATGGAAATCCTCGTGGGATTCGGTCATAAAAGTGTTCTCGGTGTGGCCGACAAGATTGTCGGCGGCGTGAAAGACGGATCTATCAAACATTTCTTTCTGGTGGGCGGATGCGACGGTGTTAAAAAATCAAGAAATTATTACACCGAATTTGTTGAAAAAACACCGGAAGACAGCCTGGTTCTGACCCTGGCCTGCGGTAAATTCAAATTTTTCAGACACCAGCTGGGAGATATCAACGGGATTCCAAGGCTTCTGGACGTGGGCCAATGCAACGATGCCCACTCTGCCGTTGAGATTGCCGTTGCCCTGACAAAGGCCTTTGATACCGATGTCAACGGGCTGCCGCTCTCTTTTATCCTTTCCTGGTATGAGCAGAAAGCGGTTGCCATCCTTTACAGCCTGCTCTATCTCGGTATCAAAGACATTCATTTGGGACCGTCACTGCCGGCGTTTGTTACACCCAACGTTCTCAATATCCTGGTTAAAAATTATAACATCACCCCCCTTGGGACACCGGAGGCGGATCTGAAAAAGATTTTGGGATAATTCGGTTAGTCTGAATTGCAAAAAAAATGAACCGGGGAGGCGACTCCCCGGTTTTTATTTTTTGAATTTTTTATTTTTGACGGAAGGAATTGAGACTTAATCGGTCTTTAAAACCGATAAAAATGCAGATTGGGGAATTTCAACCGACCCCACCATTTTCATTCGTTTTTTCCCTTTTTTTTGTTTTTCCAGCAGTTTACGTTTTCGGGAGATATCACCGCCATAACACTTGGCAGTCACATCCTTTCTAAAGGCGGATATGGTTTCCCTGGAAATAATCTTGCCCCCGATGGCCCCCTGAATCGGAATTTTAAACTGTTGCCGGGGAATCTCTTCCCTCAATTTTTTACAGGCCGCCCGGGCCCTGGCCTCGGCCTTGTCCCGGTGGATGAGCTGGGACAGGGCATCCACCCGTTCGGAATTGATTAAAAAATCCAGTTTAACCAGATCGGTTTCCTGGTATCCGGAGATCTCGTAATCAAAAGACCCATATCCCTGGGTCACGCTCTTCAGCCGGTCATAAAACTCATAGACCACTTCTGCCAGAGGCAACTCAAACTTCATCTCCATGCGGCTGTTGGTCAGATACTGATAGTTCTTGCTCACCCCTCGAAAGTCGTGACACACCTGCATCACACTTCCCATGTACCGGTCCGGAACAATAATGGAGGCATCGATAAACGGTTCACGGACCCGTGTGATTTCGGCCGGGTCCGGGTATTGGACCGGATTATCAATAATCTTTACCTCCCCGTCCGTGGTGGTGATTTCATACTGAACAGAGGGAGAGGTCAGGATTAAGGAGACATTGTATTCCCTCTCCAGCCGTTCCTGAACCACCTCAAGGTGGAGCAGACCTAAAAACCCGCACCGGTAGCCGAACCCCAGGGCGGCGGAGCTGTCCTTTTCATAGATCAGGGAGGCATCGTTCAGCTTCAATTTTTCCAGGGCTTCGGTCAGTTCTTCATAATCATCCGATGCCACCGGATACATGGATGAAAAAACGACCGGTGTGGGTTCCCGGAAACCGCCCATGGGTTGATCACAGCGCCGGTCGGTCATGGTCACGGTATCCCCGATTTTCACATCACTGATGGTTTTAATCCCGGCGATAAAATAACCGACCTGCCCGCCCACCAGTTCTTTTTGGGGTTTACGCACAATCTGAAAAAGTCCCACCTCTTCCACCTTGTACTGGGCGTTATTGGACATAAACCGGATCTTGTCACCCTTTTTTATACTGCCGTTGAAAATCCGGAAATGGACAATGGTTCCGCGGAACGCATCGTAATGGGAATCAAAGACCAGGGCTTTAAACACCGAATCATCCGCTGTTTCGGGTGCGGGAATGCCATCCACAATGGCCTGGAAAATCTGATCCACGCCCAGGCCGGATTTGGCGGACACGGCCAGGGCATCGTCCGGATCCAGTCCCAAATCTTCTTCAACCTGGTCTTTTGCCCATTCAATCTGGGCCGACGGCAGATCGATCTTGTTGATAACCGGTATAATTTCCAGCTCATGCTCCATGGCCAGGTATAAATTGGCCAGGGTCTGGGCCTCAACCCCCTGGCTGGCATCCACCAGAATCAATGCCCCTTCGCATGAGGCAAGGGCCCGGGACACCTCATAGGAAAAATCCACATGCCCCGGGGTGTCGATCAGGTTTAACATGTACACCTGTCCGTCCTCGGCCGTATAGGGCAAAGAAACGGTCTGGCTTTTAATGGTGATTCCCCGTTCCCTTTCAATATCCATTGAATCCAGGATCTGTTCTTTCATATCCCGATCTTCAATAATACGGGATAATTGAATCAGCCGATCCGACAGGGTGGATTTTCCGTGATCAATGTGCGCAATAATGCTGAAATTACGAATATTCTCTCTTTTTAACTTCAATTGGACTCCAAACTAATATATTGACAAAACCAAGAGTTACGGCTAAATTCATTTTCTGAATACATTTACCAATTGCGCTAAAAAGTGTCAAGAAAAGCTCGTGAGGCAAGACTTAACCTGGAGAACATGAATGACCTATTCCATTCTAATCGTTGATGATGATTCCGCCATAAAAGAATCTGTGGAAGAATATCTTAAGCTACTGGAATATAATGTAAAAAGCGCTATAAATGCAGAAGAGGCATTGGAGGTGCTGGATACATTCAAAGCAGATGTGGTGCTTACGGATATCATGATGCACGGAATGGACGGCCTTGAATTGACACGCCGGATCAAGGAATCCCTTGACATCGATGTCATGGTGATGACCGGTTACAGTGCTGAATACTCCTATGAAGAGGCTGTCAAGGCAGGTGCGTCGGATTTTATTTTCAAACCGTTCCGGTTTGAGGAACTGGATCTGAGAATCAAACGGGTGCTTCGGGAAGCTGAATTTAAAAAAGAACGGCAGGAACTTTTAAAAGAACTGGAAGAACTGGCCATTACCGATGCCCTTACCGGTCTGTACAACTCCCGCCACTTTTTCTCTCAGATTAAAACGGAAATCAAACGGTATCACCGGTACTCCAGGTCGTTATCCCTGCTGATCCTGGATATTGATTTTTTTAAGGATTATAACGATACCTGGGGACACCTGGAAGGAGACAAGGTCCTGCACGGTATTGGAAAAACAATAAAGGCCTGTATGAGATCCATGGATACCGCGTACCGCTACGGGGGGGAGGAGTTTGCCATTATCCTGCCGGAAACCGGGATTAAAAAAGCCTGTGTGGTCGGTGCCAGGATAAAAGACAATATCTCGGCACGGGTATTTGAACCCGAGCCCGGAAAAAAGAGATCGGTCACCGTCAGCATCGGGGCCACCGAACTGGTGGATGGTGAGGATTTCAGATCTTTTATCAGCCGGACCGACAAAGCCCTTTACAAATCAAAAGACAGCGGACGAAACAAAATCACCTCCATCATTGCCGAACCTGAAAATAACCCGGACGATTCCTAACGGTTTAACTTTTTCTATTTCATCAGCAAAATACGATCCAGATTTTCTTTCACCTTTGTCTGCTTCTCTTCCAACTCTTCATGCTGGGCTTTTACCTTGGCAATCACATCTTCGGGTGCTTTTTCAAGAAAACTTTCATTGTTCAGCCGTTTTTGAACCGACAGCAACTCTTTGGTCTTCTTCTCCAGTTCTTTTTTCAGCCGTTTGATTTCCGCATCAAAGTCAATCACCCCTTCCAGGGAGACAAAGCTGGTTGTTTGGCCGGTTACCGAAGAGGCACTGGATGACGGGATATTGTTTTTATCACAGAAGAAAAGGCTTTCAAGGGTTGCCAAATTAACAATAACGGATTTATTTTCGGCAATCCTTATCTTTTCTTTCTCATTGTCGGTCTGTGCCAATACCTTGATCTTCATGGAGGGCTGGACATTCATTTCACTCCGGATGTTTCTGATCCCGGATATCATCTCAAAAATAAATTCCATATCCGTTTCAGTCCCTTCATCCCTGAAGGTCCGGTAAGTATCGTCGTCATAGGGATAAGAAGCCTTCATGACCGAACCGTCTGTGGCCGGCAGGATATGGTAGATCTCTTCGGTTACAAAGGGCATAAACGGATGAAGCATAACCAGGATATCGGCCAGGACTTTGGATAGTACCGCCCGGGTGGCATCCCGTCTCTGTGAGCCTTCTTTTTCATATAAAGCCGGTTTGGCGGCTTCCAGGTACCAGTCGCAGAATTCATGCCATACAAATTGGTAGACGGCAGAGGCGGCTTCGTTAAACTTATACTCTTCAATACCGGTTTTGACGGCCCGGGAGGTATAAACACAGCGGGATAGAATCCATTTGTCCGCAAGGGTCAGTTTATCGGTGTCAATCTTTGTATCGTCCGGGGTGATGTGCATCATGGCAAACCGGGAGGCATTCCACAACTTATTCACAAAGTGGCGGTACCCCTCCACCCGGGATACGGACATCTTCACATCCCGGCCCTGGGCTGCGAAAGCCGCCAGCGTGAACCGGAAGGCGTCTGCACCGTACTGATCAATCACCTCCAGCGGATCAATGACATTGCCTTTGGATTTGCTCATTTTTTTACCGTGTTCATCCCTGACCAGCGCATGGATATAAACGTCATAAAACGGAACCTCTTTTTTAAAATGAAGCCCCATCATCATCATCCGGGCCACCCAGAAAAAGAGGATATCAAAGGCGGTAACCAGCACATTGGTCGGGTAAAAGGTCTTTAGCAGATCGGTTTCTTTGGGCCATCCCATGGTTGAAAAGGGCCAGAGTGCAGAGGAAAACCAGGTATCCAGCACGTCTGTTTCCTGGACAATCGCTTTGGAGCCGCAGGTCACACATTCGATGGGATCAATCTCTTCCACAATGGTTTCATTGCAATCCGGGCATTTCCAGACCGGAATCCGGTGCCCCCACCAAATCTGGCGGGAGATACACCAGTCTTTTATATTATCCATCCACTCAAAATAGGTCCTGGTCCAGTTGGCGGGCAGAATCCGGGTCCGGCCGGACCGGACCGCCTCAGATGCTTTTTCAGCCATGGGGCCGACCTTTACAAACCACTGTTTTGAAATGGAGGGTTCCACAACGGTATCGCAGCGATAACAATTGCCCACCTTATTTTTAAGCGGTTCTTTTTTTTCAAGAAGTCCCTGTTCAGACAAGGCTTCAACCACCTGTTTGCGGCATTCAAACCGGTCCAGCCCCTGGAACCTGCCGGCCCCTTCCAGCATGGCACCGTTTTGATCAATAACCTTGAGCTTTTCAAGGTTATGTTTTTCACCCAGGTGGAAGTCATTGGGGTCATGGGCAGGGGTGATCTTTAATGCCCCGGTTCCAAATCCGGTATCCACGTACTCGTCCCGGATAATCGGGATCACCCTGTCGGTGAGCGGGAGTTTGACATCGGTATATGCCAGGTCCTTAAACCGGTCATCCCCCGGGTTCACAGCCACGGCCGTATCCCCGAACATGGTTTCGGGCCGGGTGGTTGCAACGGTCAGTCCCTGTTTCCGGCCCTCAAACGGATACCGGATATAATAAAGGTATGAGTCCTTTTCTTCATACTCAACTTCAATGTCGGCAATGGCGGTCCGGCATCTGGGGCACCAGTTGACAATATACTGGTCCTGGTAAATCAAACCCTCTTTATAGAGACGCACAAAGACCTTTCGAACCGCATCCGAGAGCCCTTCATCCATGGTAAAGCGTTCCCGGTCCCAGTCACAGGAGGCCCCCAGGCGTTTGAGCTGATTGATGATGGCACCACCGGATTTTTCACGCCATTTCCAGATTTCTTTGATAAACGCTTCCCGACCCAGCTCATCCCGTGTCTGTCCCTTGGCGGCCAGGTCGCGTTCCACAACATTCTGGGTGGCAATACCGGCATGGTCGGTTCCCGGCATCCAAAGGACGTTATATCCGGCCAGGCGCCGGTAGCGGCACATGATATCCTGGACCACATTGTTCAGCGCATGTCCCATATGGAGAACACCGGTGACGTTCGGCGGTGGAATGACGATTGAAAATGGAGGTTTGTCGCTCTTGTCATCTGCACTGAAATAGTTATTGTCCAGCCAGAATTTATACCATTTTTCCTCGATACCGGACGGCTCATATCCTTTATCCAGAGAGTCGGAACCCATATGTTAACTCCTAATACCCGTTTTAATAAAAAAGGGGATTGTGTGAAAAATCCCCATAACCGTTTACGTATATTTACAGCCTGATTCAGGCGGTTTCTGTCAGATCAAGGGCCTTTTTCAACCGTTCTTTGACTTGGTCGATCCGCTCTTCTATCACCTGGTTCATCACATCCGCCATCAGGGTATCAAACCTGTCTGCAAAACGTTTTTCTATGAACCGTTCCAGTGCGGCATCCAGTTCTTCCGGACGGATGCTTATCTGCTCAACGTGTTCTACGGCCGTGACCGGCTCAACTTGCGGCAACGCGTCTTCAGACTCATCAATGAACGGTTCATCCGGCTCCCGTTCCGATTCAGGTTCAAGGGCCGCGGGTCCGGCAGCTGCAGCAGGCGGTTCAACAATTTCCGTCAGTTCAATGATCTCCTCTTCTTCCCCTGAAACCGAATCCTCTGCAACGATATCAGTCAGTTCGATCACCTCGTCATCCATCGTCTCAGGAGTGGAAAAATCACTGTCCCAGTCGGTCATATCGGTCATAAAGGCCTCACTTTATTCGATATTAAAAACAATGCCCGTTCCTGTCTTTTCGGACATCAAAAAGTAACAAAGTGCAGTTAAAGTGTCAACTCTTTATCATCACCCCGCCCTTACTCCGGCCTTTAACCCGTTCCTTTGATAAAAAATGGGTTTACAACCCGGACCCATTATTTTAAACCATTCCAAGTATGCAAAAATTTATTCTATCAGATATCAGCCCCCTGCCCTTTGAGGCAACCATTACCGGCCAGGATGCCAGGCATATCTTTAAAGTCTTGCGGCTGGGCCGGGGTGCGGATATTCCGGTCACTGACGGCAGGGGCAATGATTATACGGCAAAAATTTTAGATGCCGGTCCCGCCGCCGTCATCATCCGGGTGATTCAAAAAAACCTTGAAACCAGTGAATCTCCATTGGAACTGACCCTGTGTTCAGGGATGCTCAAAGACAAAAAAATGGACATGGTCATCAAACATGTGACCCAGCTTGGTATTGATAAATGGATTCCAATCTTTTGCGGCCGTTCCGTTCCCAGGCCCGATCCCGGACGGATAAAAAAACGGTTGGAACGATGGCAGGCCATTTCAAGAGAATCCCTGAAACAATGCGGCCGAAGTCGCCTGGTAAAGATATCCGAGCCCTTGCCGTTTAAAGAGCTGGAAACGGTTTCACAGGCATATGATCACAAAATCGCATTCTGGGAAAAATCCAGCCGCCCCCTGACAGCGATTAAAAAAAAGGCCCCTCCTCAAAAAGCCATCATCCTGATCGGACCTGAAGGCGGGTTTACAAACGAAGAGATCCGGGCAGCAGAATCGCTTGGTTTTAACTCGTTCTCCCTGGGCCCGAGGATTCTGCGGGCAGAGACCGCGGCCATATCAAGCTGTACCCTGATCCAGCACATTCTGGGTGACATTTGAAAAACAGATTGCCCGTATAATTATGCTTGACATCAATTATCAAAAAGCATATAAACCCACGTGGTGATTGAGCCCAGGTAGCTCAGTCGGTAGAGCAGGGGACTGAAAATCCCCGTGTCGGCAGTTCAATTCTGTCCCTGGGCACCACTACAGAGTTTCAATAGCAGCAAAGGTTTTCAGGATTAACCTGAAAACCTTTTTTTGGTTTAAAGGCTTTAACCGTATAACTGCCATTTATAATAGCGACACTAATGACTTGAGTGCAATGCAATCACATTGCCTTCGCTATCTTCGAATTCAGCAACCCAACCGAGTTCACCAATGGACGTCTTTGGATAGCATACCTTTCCCCCGGATCGAACCACTTTTTTCAGTACAGTGTCTATGCTGTCAACACTGAGATATATCCTGACGCCATCTTTTGACGGTGTGTAGCTGTCACCCTTTGCCAGAGCCCCTGTGATGCCGGAATGGTTTTCCTGAAATGGAAAAAGGGCCATTGGGTTGCCGTCAATGATCGTACGCTCTAAGGCATACTCAAAAACAGTTTCATAAAATTGAACCGCCCGGTCCAAATCCGATACAGGAATCTCAAAATAAGATGCCGGGTTAACCATGATCTTTTCCTCTTCTATATAGAATAAATATCTTAAGGGTTGAATGAGCGCGGTCTGACCCACAGCCAAGCCAGGGCAACCAATGATCCAAACAGGGTGTAAGCCACCATAAACACCCATTCCGGCGCATGATAATATAAAAGCGTCGCCATCCAGTGAGAGATAAATGAACCGTCATACCCGGCTTCCCCGGCTTTTGCCCGGAGTGCCGACTCCCAATGGGTCAGCGGACAGAGGACTCCCAGCCATGACTGGATCACCACCACTCCGATACCAATCAGGTGGAGGAAGCGAAACCAAGGGTTCCTTACCCAGGGCCATGCAAACAGCTTACCGGCAAAGGTCAGTAAAAGACCCGCGATAATAAACACGACAAAAAGCAGATGGATAAATAGTAAGGCATCTGCTGCAAACCCGTATAAAAGCGTCGGTTCCACCCGGGGCCCCCTTGCATATACCGAAATAAATCTCCCGGCAGTTGCATTCTCTTTGTTCGTCTACTGACCTCTTAAGAAAAAATATATCATGATTTCCAAAAAACAAAACCGGTTTTAACCGTTTATTTGCCGATTCCAAGAACATCCCGGGCATACCTGATACTTCGAATGCATGCATCCATCTCCTTTTCCCGTGCCACTTCCAGTGAATCTTCTCCCATATCCCATTCGATTTCAAATGTAATCCGGTCTGTGGGAGAATGATCCCGTATGGTTTGATAGGTTTTAACGCAGTCAATGTCTCCGTCACCCAGGGCCACCCCGTGAAACCGGATACCGAACTGATCCCGATCCAGTTTGTGGTCGCAAAAGTGATTGGAAAAGGCGTATGGTGCCAGTTTTTCCACGGCTGTTTCCGGATTTTCCAGAACCCCCATGGAATTGACCGTGTCTACACAGGCGCCTACCAGGGGATGATTGATCTGATGAATGAGCCACAGGATTTCATCGGCAAAGGTTTCCGTATGATTTTCCAGTGCCAGCCGGATACCGGTTTTTTCCAACAGGGGAAGTGCAGCCAGAATGTCATCGTACGCATCGCAGAGCTGTCTCATCACCCGGGGATGGAAGCAGCTGCCATACAGAGGCCGTGGCCGCCGGATATCAAGGCTGAGCTTGGCCAGATCCGCCCCCAGTTTTTCGGCAATTGATATACCGTCCGCCACCGTATCCGTAAGACGGGAATCAAACTCTTCATTCCGGGAAAAGTTGTATTCAAGGTAAAGCCCCCGGGTTTCGGCAGCCGCTCTGACCTGTTGAAGCCGCCTGTCATCCTTGCTCTCTAAATCACATCCGGTAATATGGAGACCGTCCAGTTTCCATTCCACGGATCTGTCCATCAATTGAATCAGGTTCATTTTTTTGGGACGCGGGTCCGCCTTGATACCCCAGTTCTGGCCCAATCCCCAGAGATGAAGCGTATAGGTGTGCAATCCCAGTTTCATTTTTTTCCCCATAATCTCCCCCTTAATAAGTCCCTTATCTGTATCGGCATTGACGATGTGTAAAGGATTAATATAAGGTAAATAGATAAGTCAAATTAATAGTTTTTATTGAAATGATGATAATTTTTAATAAAAGACTGGAATGAAGCGGGAAGGCGGGTCCGTGGTATTCCGGGAACCCATGGCGTGGATCAGTTCTGCCAAATACCGGCAGCATGAAACCACCGATCCGGTTCCCCTGGCAATCTCCTATGAAGGGTGCCCCTACCGGCGCTGGGCAACGGGCAGCCTGGAGTCTGTGGGCCGGGAATTCAGGATTAATTATAACAGCCCCACCAGCACAGGGATCATGGCTGCCGTGCGTGTGGGATTTTCCGTGGCTGTCCTGGGGGTGACCAACATCCCGAATGATTTGATTCTCATTGGCAAGGCAGAGGGATATCCATAATTACCCATGGCCCATATCACCCTACACCGGGCCCCCATGCCTTCAAGCCCGCTGCTGCTGGCCTTTGAAAAAAATATCCGAGAATCCTTTAACCAGGTCCGCACCGAACTTCGGCATCAACTGGAGTCAGGAAGCCGGGTTCAATTCTAAATCCGGATATTTGCAGACACCTGTTATAAAGGCTATCTTAAAATTCATCTTTTTTTACAAAATTTTTATATCATTTTCGGGTCAAGCCTATTGCAATCAATGAAGCATTGGGTCTATAAAGCGGTTAATTTATCTCTTCTAAGTAACAAATCGTTACTTTAATGACGAGCCCAGCCATGTTTATGTCGTGTGCTCATAATAAAAAGGAAAAAGATCAAATGGAAAAAATCATTCGAAAACAGGTAACCGACCGGATGAGCCGGATTGTTGTTCACGGCCGGACCGTCTATCTTTGCGGCCAGGTCGGCAACGCAGACACCCCCATCACCGAGCAGGCCAAGGAGATGCTCTCCCGGGTGGATAAATTGCTGGAAGAGGCCGGCTCAAACCGCGAAAATATGCTGTCTGCTACGGTCTACCTGTCTGACATGAGGTACTTCGATGACTTTAATGCGGTCTGGGATGCCTGGGTGACGCCGGGTTCCCCCCCTGCCCGCGCCTGTGTGGAAGCACGCCTGGCCCGCCCCGGATTATTTTGTGAGATATCCGTGATTGCGGCATTGGTATAGCTCAAAGGACTCCGGCAGTATTGGAGGAGATTGTCTTTTGAACCGGTGCTTAACCTAAACCCTAACATTTAAAAGGCCATGAAGATTAAAAGGCCATGAAGATTTCATATTCAAGACATCAAGGTTGCAGTTTTCTGCCGCAAAACTTTGAAAGAAGATGATGATCTCTTCATGGCTTTACCAAAGGATAAAATTTTTTATGCAAGGTTAGGGTTCAGTCCGGCGTAATATGATCCGCCATATCCGACAGGTTAATCTCCTTTTGGCCTGTTTTTTCAAACTTCAGCGCCCGGTTTCGAAAATCCCCCTGATCGATTTTTTCCTTTACCCACTGATGCCAGCGGACTTTATGGGAATCGACAATCGCATCAAACTTTTTGGATGAATCGAATCGGGCCAGGGCGTCATCCACAATCCAAACACAAAAATTGCATTTTTTCTCACCGCCTTCGAGAATTTTGAAAAAATATCGAAACGTCTTGCTTCCCGGTTTTAATCCCTCTTCAATCTCGTGATCTTTATATGTCCATTTGGGTTGCATGGGGGCCTCCATTTAAAATTAGGTGGTTATAGTTGTATAAAATAAGAATTCAATTCCTATTTACAACCCATGCAATCGATGCCTTTTGATCACATGCCCCCAAACCATCGGATCTTCATCGCATCCAATTTGCCGTTTCGAATCAGGCGTTTCTTGCCCGTATCAAACACGTTTAACAGCTCTTTCCCGTTTGGATTTTTTTTAAGCGCAACCAGATACTCATGTGAGGTGTCGAAAACCGGCATCTTTCTGAATTTATGCCCCGTTCCCTCCCGGGATAAGTAATAATCCCAATTGTATTCGTATCCGAGGAACCCATCAATCCGGCCGGCACTCAACATTTTAAACCCCATGGATATGGTGCCCACATTATAGATCTTAATGCCTGCGGCAGACGACCACATGCCGCCATAGTTAAAACCTCGCTTTACACCGATCAAACGGCCTTCCAGCCCATTCAGCCCCGTCCATTCGATTCCGTCATCTGACCGGACATAAATCAGAAAATTAGCCGAATTGGTCGGTTCTAACGAATAATCAAAGACCTGCTCCCGTTCCGGATTTTTGCCGGCGGGAAAAAGGAGATCAGCCTTTCCGATCTTAACATTGCGCATTGCCCTGGCCCACGGCGAAACAATCAAATGGATAGTATATCCCATTTCATGAAAACTTTCGCGTAACAGATCCCAGCAATACCCCTCAAATCCTTTTGCATCACTTCCCGGCTTTACCATAAAGTCATTTGTAATAATCGGCTCGGTTTTCATACAAAAAGGGGCATAATCTTCCAATGTTGCGACCCTGACGATTTTCTCTTCAGAATGGCACAAAACGGTCAGGGATAATAACACAAGAAGCGCAATATAAAATTTACCAGGCACTTAAACTCCCATTCCCGAGTAGTAACAATGAATGTTTACGGGTCATAACAATTCGTCCATTATTAAAAAGCAACGGCAGCCTCTCTTCTTTCACATAGCGTGTCGGGGCCTTACGGTTTTCATTGGACGGCCGCTGATAATGCATTAAAACGGAAATGTTCAAGGTGTTTTCGATATAAGGGTCTCGTTTTTGGATCACACTGATTATCAAAAGCCGCTTTATTAAGGAATATAGTTAATTTTAAAAAATTTGACCAGGGTATTTTTTACGCCTCTCGGATTATAATAGGGTTCTTGTTGCACCGTTGTCATGTTTTATGATAATGCTACAGATCATATTGGGATTATGATACGGAAAGTTTTTTCAGACGCCTCATATCCCAAGTTCCATCATATTTCGTTGTATAAAGAAAGGAACGGTTGATTTAGAAGAAAAGAAAAAATGACTGATCGCAAACCGTGGTGAGATTTCACTCAGGATAATACGGCGGTTCAAGAACTTGGACATCCAGCAGATACCACATACGAGACTCCGGGCTGTGCCGCACGCCATATTCGTTTCGCAAATGAAGCGGGCCGGATAGGAGATGGCCCGCAGTGATTATTTAGTTCCCGTAGAAAAACACCCTCTTTTGCCCGATTCCTGCGTTGGATAAACATGTTAATCCTCAGTTCAAAGAGGAGCGAATGCTCACAATACCCCGTGTATTCCTCCGGTTAAAATTTTTATCCGCCTTGAACTTGAACAGAACGGTTTCCTGCAGGAACGATTTAGACATTGATAATGTGATGAAAACCGCAGTTGTAACCGATATGGTATTTTCATGGTTTGTCCGGCGGATAAGCAATTAGAGAAAAAATATGAAGTTTAAGAGGGAAGAGAATATGGATTTACAAACCGAATACTTTGATGATGGTTCTTCATTTCAAGCGATTGATCCGTTAATGCTAAATCCGAACCATCTGTCAAACATTTCCATTTTTGAACGATTCCCCAAAAAAAATAACACTTACCGGTTTCGGTGCCTCATCACAGACACCGGTTCAATGGAAACGGAAAAACTCTCCCGCCTTCTCAAATCCTGGGAAATCATCTATGTCCACAAAAAACATCTGGGCAATTACAATGCGCACATCAAAGACAATCTGGGCTATATTCTCAGGCATGAGACCATAGATGTAAAAAAGAAAACCGCTATCTTTACCCGGGTATCAACCGAAATTATCAAAGGGGTTTTTAATATTCAGCTTCATAAAGCCGGGCCCGATCCCGACGCTCTGAAACAGGTGGAAAAACTGATTTCAAATGCCATCGAATTTATAACAGACACAGGTTCGCTGAACGGACTTGCCGATCTGATCGGCCATGATTATGACACCCATGCGCATTCGATCAAAGTGGCATGGCTGGTGGCCGCATTCATCAATAACAATAGAGATCTGTTCCCAAAACAATCAGACGCTGATTTTCAACAATTTCTCATAAAGGCGGCAGTGGCAGGGCTGCTCCATGATATCGGGAAAACAAAAATCCCCAAAAACATACTCAACAAGAAGGGGCGGCTCAACAATCTTGAGTATATTACGGTCCAGTCCCACTCAGCATATTCCATCAGCCTGCTCTTTGAAGGCGGATTTCCTACCTATGCGCTCCAGGCAATTTTGTACCACCATGAAAATGAAGACGGCAGCGGATATCCCTGCGGATTGAAAAATGACGGTATTCCCCTGGTTGCCAAAATCACTCACATTGCGGATGTATTTGAGGCATTAACCGCCAAAAGGCCGTACAAAGCTCCGAAGTCCCCTTTTGAGGCATTGCGCATTATGTCGGGCAGCAACCCCCACGCAGAGACATTAAGCCATTTTGAAAAAGAGGCAAGGGAAAACGCAAAGGTGCCCATTGAAACCATTGTTAGAAATGAACCGGATATCAAACGGAGGCGGTTGAGGGAAAAAGAGATGATGGAAGAGGAGGCCCAGAAACGGGTGGAGGCCAGACTGATCCTGAGGGACCGGGGCATGGCCCATTGTTTTGACGAAGATTTGATCAAACGGTTTATTATGACGATGAATCAATCCAGCAGTTTTAATTTTTCCGGCCTACTATGATGCGGCAAAGGCATGACGATTCCGATCATCCGGGTATGGATACGATTTTTACAAAAGATACCTACAAAGCCGATTGCGATATCCTTGCCGATAGAAATCCAAAAATCAAAACGATCATTCAGGATATCGGATATCCGCCCTTCTGGGAGAGATCCGCTGATTTTGACGGGCTCGTCAGGATCATTCTTGAACAGCAGGTTTCATTGGCATCCGCCTACGCTGTTTATAAAAAACTATTAAATAGAATCGACCCCATTACGCCCCGCGGCATTATCGGATTAAGTGAGATTGACTTTAAATCCTGCGGATTTTCCAGGCAGAAAATGCGATACGTCACGACACTTGCCCGGGAAGTAGTCGACCATGGGCTGGCATTAAAACAGCTGAAACAAAAGTCGAATGGAGAGATCAGGACGCGCCTGAAAGCGGTTACGGGAATCGGAGACTGGACCGCGGATATTTATCTGTTGATGGGACTGAACCGAATCGATATCTTTCCCGTCGGGGATCTGGCATTGAGAAAATCTTTAATTTCAAACGGATTCGCACGCCAGACAGATTCTCGCGCAACCCTGATCAAAAAAACAGACCGTTTCTCCCCCTACCGGTCCATCCTTACGATGATCCTGTGGCATGCCTATATCATTTTTCACAACATAAAAGTTCAATAGCATTCTTCTGAGTAACAACTTGTTACCTTAATGAATAGGATTAACCATGGTTATGTCGTGTGATGATAATTGGTCTTTTTAAAACTTTTTACCTGAAAAATCCTTAAATATAGGTATTGTAAAATCGTGCCTTTGCCTTTATGCTCTGGAGCTGGCAGGTATCGGAATAAAAAATTTGTCGTAGTCTTAATATTAATTGAACGTTACGCCATACAAGGGTTCTAATGTCCCTGAACAGTGTAAGAATTGATATGAAAAGATTGAGTTATCCTTTGGCTTTGGTTTGTGTTGCAGTTGTTTTCATGGCATCGGTCTATATGGGTTGCAGTAAAACAGAAGCCCCGTCCGAATGCCGCGACCCCCTCGGATGTGTCCGGCTGGCACCGGGTGAATCCGTTAAAATAGGAATTTTACAAGCCCTGTCCGGTGATGTTGCCACATTGGGAACAGAGCAGATCCGCGGGTTTGAGCTGGCATTGGCCGACCGGCAGGGCAAAGTGCTTGACCGTCCCGTGGTTATTCAAACCGAAGACACCGGGTGTTCAGCAGAAGGTGGCGCCAATGCCGCATTAAAAATCATTGCCGATCCAAACCACATCGCCATATTCGGTACCACCTGTTCCGGAGCGGCCGCCACCGCAGCCAAAGTCATGTCCGAGGCCGGTTTGTCCATGATTTCCGGAAACAACAGTGCCCCCTTTCTCACCTCGGTTGCCGGCCGGCGCGCCCCCAACTGGCAGGCCGGGTATTTCAGAACATCCTCAAACGAAGAGCATTCAGGCAAAGCAGCTGCCATATTTGCCTATGAAAAGCTGGGCATCAAAAAAGCGGCTTCCATTAATGACGGAGATATTTATACCAAAGGGTTAACGGACGGGTTTAACAAAGTTTTTCAATCACTGGGCGGAGAAACGGTCCTCGACACGCAGGTTGATAAGGGAGACAGGCAGATGGAACCGGTTCTGACAGCCGTGCTAAACGCAGAAGCGCAACTTTTGTTCTTTCCCCTGTTTCAGCCCGAAGGGAACCATATCCTGCTCCAGGCCAGGCAAATGCCTGAATTCCAATCAATTGTTTTAATGAGTAACGGGGCATTAATTAACCAATCCTTTATAGAGGCTGTGAGAGAGAAGGGAAAGGGAATGTATTTTGTCGGACCTGCCGGGTTTAAAGGCCGGGATATCGATCAACTGGAAAAGAGATACAGGGATACCTATCAAACCGCACCTTCTGTCTTTTATTTCATCAATGCCTATGACGCTGCCAACGTCCTGTTTAACGGCATTGAAAAGACAGCGGTCCGGGAAACGGACGGCAGTATCCGGATCGGCAGACAAGCGCTCAGAGATGTCTTGTATGCCACTCAAAATTTTGAGGGGATCACCGGCAGTCTCTCCTGTGATGAATTCGGCGACTGCGGCCGATCAATATTCAACGTTCTGCAATTGGAAGATATTTCAGCCGGGTTGGAGGGATTAAAATCCAATGTAAAATTTGTTTATTCACCGGAAAAATAGGCCGGGTCTTATGTATCATCCAAAAAAAATTCTCAGTTTTTGGAAAAAGATATCCATCACCACAAAGTTCAGCGGCGGTGTCGGTCTTTTGATCCTGTTAATGCTTGTGGTTGCGTTAACCGGCTGTATGTCCCTTCACTATGTCCGGAAAGCGGATGATTTTATCCGGGTCAGCACAAAAATTCAGGCGTTGGTCTTTGAAATGGACCGGCGAATGGAAAAAGCCCGTCACCTCAATTCCGAATTTTTCGTGCAATATCCCCGAATCGGATTACAGCAGGCCCATGACACGTATGCAAAAGCATCGATTCGTGAAGCCGAAAAGGTCATATTCATCAGCCATAATCTGGCCGAAACCATCAAAAACTCCCAGGTCAGTCATTCCTTGAGAGAGAGTGATATTGATCTGAATCTATATCTGTCTTCCGCCAAACGGTTTGCAGATACATCCATGAAATCGATTGATCTGGTCAACCGGATGGTAACACCGGAAACCGGTCTTGAAGACGTTATGAGCAGCCATATTCAAGAGCTGGAGACCCTGTTTTCAAAGCAAACAGAATTTTACGAATCTTTTCACGAAATGGAACATTTAATAAAAGATTACCGGCTGAAACGGGAACGGCATCTGATGCAATCCGCCTTTAACATGGAATTCAAACTACGGCAGGATATTCAAACCGATCTGCTGGATGATGAAGTCAAACAAGCCATTAACATGCATCTGGAGCAGATCCATATCATTGCCAATAAAATTCTTGATATCGACGTTGCCATTGATTCAAAGTTCAGGGACTTCCATCTTCAGCAAAAAGCCGCCAGAAATGTTTCGGAAAAACTGATCCGGCTGGCGAAAAACGAGGTGGAAAAGTCGGAAGAAAAGATTGCAAAGACCTACCGGACGGCAGCTGTCCTTCTGACCGGCATTACCGGTACCGGGTTGATCATTGCCGTTTTCATCGCATTCATGCTCCACATCAACATTACCCGCCGAATACTGCGGTTGACCCGTTCGGCCGAACGGCTCAAAGGGGGGCATCTTGATGTCACGGTCAAAGAAGGCCCTCTTGACGAACTCGGCCGTCTTGAAAAGGCGTTTAACTATATGACGGCCCGGATGAAAAAACTGGTCCGGACCCTTGAAAAAAAGGTCAGGGAAAGAACATATGAACTCAGGAAATCCAACAAACACCTGCAATTGGAAATCAGGGACAGAAAGCAGGTGGAAGACCAATTGCGTCAATCTCACAAAATGGAAGCCATCGGAACCCTTGCTGGCGGTATTGCCCATGAATTCAACAATATCCTGGGAATTATCATTGGAAATGCCGAGCTGGCCATTGACGACACCCCGGAATGGAACCCGGCGCATAAAAACATCAGCGAGATCAAACGTGCCGGCCTCCGGGCCAAAGAGGTGGTCCTGCAACTGCTCAGTTTCAGCAGAAAAACCGAACAGGTGCAAAAACCCATTGACATCGCACCGGTCATCAAGGAATCCATCAAACTGATCCGTTCATCCATTCCTTCAAATATTGAAATTCACGATCACGTGCCCCGGTCCAGTGATTTGATACTGGCGGATACCACACAGATCCACCAGGTTTTTATCAACTTATGTACCAATGCCGCCCATGCAATGGATGATAACAGCGAAGGTTTTTTAAAAATCTTTTTAGATACCGTTGATATCGACGAGAAAACCGATACCCGGTTTGCAGAGATCCATCCGGGAAAATATTTGGAACTGACTGTAAAAGACAGCGGCAAAGGGATCGAACCCAAGATCCGGGAACGGATTTTTGATCCGTATTTTACCACAAAAGAGATCGGTATGGGAACCGGTATGGGCCTGGCAGTCGTACACGGCATCGTCACCAACCATAACGGGAAGATCCTTGTCAACAGTGAACCCGGAAAAGGGACTTCCATATCAATTTTATTGCCCGTGGTAACGGGAGTGACCGAGCCGCAAAAAGAACCGGATCGTCAGACAAGCCTTCCCACAGGCAATGAAACCATCCTCTTTGTTGATGATGAATTTTCCATCGTAGAGTCCAATAAGATGCTGCTGGAAAAAATCGGTTATACGGTCCGTGAATTCACCAACCCGCTTGAGGCGTTAAGCGCTTTTAAATCCGACCCCAACTCTTTTGATCTGGTCATTTCAGATGTGACCATGCCGAAGATGAACGGGGTCGATCTTTCGAAAAACCTGCGAAAAATCAGACCGGATATTCCGGTTATCATCTGCTCCGGACACAGTTCTCACATGGATGAGGAGAAGGCCTTAAAACTCAATATCAACGCGTATACAATGAAACCGGTCACAGCTTCGCAGATTGCCGTCCTGATCAGAAAAGTGCTGGCTGATCAGAACGGCAATAAACAGATCCTGTAATTAAAAAAATCGGGGGAAAGGCCCGGTTTATTTATTGTCAAAATAAGATCGGGTCTCCTTGATAATTACCGGTGTCAGCAATAAGAGCCCCACAAGGTTCGGGATTGCCATCAAACCGTTAAAGGTATCGGACAGATTCCAGACCAGTCCCAGCTTGGCAACGGCCCCGACACCGATAAAGAGAACAAAGATGATGCGATACGGTTTCACCGCTTTGATTCCGAACAGGTACTCTATGGACTTTTCTCCATAATAACACCACCCGAGAATGGTGGAATAGGCAAAAAGAATCAATCCGATGGTCACAATATAGGCCCCGCCGGGAATCGCGCTCTGAAATGCAATGGTGGTCAGTTCCGCACCTGTCTCTCCCGAACTCCAGGCACCGGTGAGGATGAGGACCAGCCCGGTCATGGTACAAACGACAATCGTGTCGATAAAGGTCTGGGTCATGGAGACCAGGGCCTGTGAAACCGGATTTTTAGTTTTTGCGGCAGCTGCCGCAATGGGTGCACTGCCCAGCCCGGATTCGTTTGAAAAAACACCCCGGGCAACCCCCATCCGAATGGCCATCATAACGGTTGCACCGGCAAATCCGCCTGTGGCCGCCGTGGGATTAAATGCCTGTTTGACGATAAATGCCAGTGCAGAGGGAACTTCGGCAATATTCATAAGAATAATGATCATGGCACCCACGATGTAGAAAACAATCATGATGGGAACAAGCACACCGGTGACCTTGCCGATCTTCTTGATACCGCCCAGGATAACGGCAGCAGTAAAGGCCATGAGAACCAGGCCGGTGACAAAGGGCGGAACGCTGAACGTTGCTTCAACGGCATCTGCCACTGAATTGGACTGAACCATATTGCCGATACCAAAAGCGGCGATCGCTGCAAATGCAGCAAAGACAACACCGAGCCACGGAAGATTGAGGCCCTTTGAAATATAGTACATGGGCCCGCCGCTCATTTCACCGTTTTCATCCACCTCCCGGTATTTTACGGCCAGCAGGGCTTCAGCATACTTGGTGGCCATACCCACAAGACCGGTGATCCACATCCAGAACAGCGCACCCGGCCCGCCGGCGGCAATCGCTGTGGCAACACCGGCAATATTACCGGTCCCGACGGTTGCGGAAAGTGCCGTCATCAGGGCTTGAAAATGGGTGATATCACCCGGTTCGTCCGTATCTTCCTTGCGTTTAACAAGGGCAAGATAGAGAGAATACCATAATTTTCTAAACTGTAATCCCCTAAGTGCAAACGTCAGCCAGAACCCGGTTCCGACCAATAAAATAAGCATGGGCGGTCCCCATGCAAATGCACCGACTTTAGCGACAATGGCATCAAATGTGGTTAAAAATTCCATACCGTTTCCTTTTTTAAAAGTGTTAATCATTTTTCCGGGCGCTCACCTTTGGATACGGATTATCCGGTAAAGCCGGAAGTCTTGTCCTGTATGAGTATCAGCACAATACGTGCCGGATTCTCCGGTGGGTTATAAAAAAAATCAAACCGCTTTAATCCGGTCGATTACACGGTAATCCGTAAAACCGCACGGGTTGTTTTTCAACCCGACAGATAAAAAGAGAGCCGGGTCATATTAACCCGGATTGACCGTTAGAAGGTTATTGTATCGAATGTTCAACCGCGTAAGATGCTGCCATTTGCGCCCCCCTGCCATCGGGCCATATCGACACAGGCGCGTCATTATGACACGGCAATGCTGTTTTTATAAATATTTAATTTGCGGTGGAGCGTTTTTCGTCCGATTCCCAGAATCTTTGCAGCCTGGGTCCGGTTATTGCCGACACTGGCAAGGACCCTTAAAATATGATGTTGCTCCATTTTAGCCATTGTCCAGGTAAGCGTATCGGCATCCAAAGGGTTTAGACCGCTGTTGAACGTATCGGCCCGGCTGTTTGACGGTTCAATCGGTAAAGACGCACTGGTTAACGTATCCGTCTTTTCCATGAGAACGGCTGCGGCGATCATATTCTTAAGCTCCCTGACATTACCGTGAAAGGGATATTTCAAAAGAAAAGGTTCAAGATCCGGTGCCATCCGCAATATCCGTTTGCCGGTCTGGGCGGCATACTGGTCCATGAAAAGACGGGCCAGAGGCAGAACGTCGGCTTTTCGTTCCCGCAACGGCGGAATATCGATATGAAACATATTTAGCCGGTGAAAGAGATCCGGCCTGAATCGTTTCTTTTCAATTTCATGGGCAACATCTTTGTTGGTGGCGGCAACCATCCTGACATCCGTATCCATGGTCCGGGTACAGCCCACCCGATAAAACTCTTTTTCCTGAATCACCCGCAACAGGCCGCTTTGAAGAGAGATATCCAGATCCGTGATTTCATCTAAAAAAAGCGTCCCTGATGCAGCGATTTCAAAAAACCCTTTTTTGTCCACCGCCGCCCCGGTATAGGCCCCTTTTTTATGCCCGAACAACTCATCCTTAAAAAGGGTTTCACTCACGGCACCCATGTTTACGGCCACAAACGGACCGTCCGACCGGTTGCTTAAGAGATGAATCTTCCTGGCCACCATCTCCTTTCCGGTCCCGGACTCACCCGTGATCACCACGGAATAATCCGTGGGAGCCACCATCTCAATCTGCCTTAACACCCTTGCCATGGCATGGTCCACGGCCACCATATCCTCAAA
Organism: Desulfobacula sp.; assembly: GCA_028280105.1. GTDB lineage: Bacteria > Desulfobacterota > Desulfobacteria > Desulfobacterales > Desulfobacteraceae > Desulfobacula. The sequence goes on from JANQML010000061.1 coordinate 45,585, forward strand.
CACTTCCGGGTGGTTCAATTCGGACATAAACTGTTTTCGCTCATAGAGCGACAGCCCCCGGCGCAGACAATACCGTTCCATGGCCCGCTGAATAAGGATAATCAACTTTTCATACCGGACCGGTTTAGTCAGGTAATCATAGGCCCCGACTTTCATGGCGGACACGGCGGAGTCAATGTCATCGCTGGCCGTCACAATCACACACTCGGTATTAAAATGAGCGGTTTTTATCTGCTTTAACAACTCCACCCCGGATACGTGGGGCATGATGAGGTCCACCAGGACAAACTGAAATCGATGGATTTTAAACAGATCCATCACCTGTCCGGGATCTGAAACAAGGGCCGGTTCCGGCATGCCTGCATTCAATAATACTTCCTTGATGGTCAGCAAAAATCCCGTGTCGTCATCTACGATCAGGATGGGGGTCTTTTTATCCGGTATATGCTGCACGGCGGTCCTCCTTTACATGGTGTACCGGCCCTTTTATCATCAGGATTTATGCCATATCAGGATTAAGGTATACGATCTTCGCTCAAACAGGTCAACAAATCTTCAAATTTCTCAATGGTTTTGGCGGCATGGGCGGCAATACCTGCCGGTTTTTCAGTTTGGCTCAGCTTTTCCAGGTCCCGGGCGCAACCCGCGCATTCCATGGCAAAAATACGTCCTGCCGATCCTTTCAACGTATGGGCATACCGGACAATCTCCGGAATATTTTCAGCGTTGAGAGCCCTTTTAAGCCCTTCCAGCTGCCCGGGAGTCTCCTGGACAAAAATATCCAGAATCCGTTTTAACAAGGTTTCGTTACCGCCCAGAGAGGCCAGTGCCCGGCCCCGGTCCAGGAAACAGTTCTGGTTTTCTTTTGATGGGCTTGACGCCAGGGAGCCCATGGTTTTATCCGGTTGAACCGATTTGGCCGGCTCTGTCTTTTCCCAGCCCGGACAAAACCGGCTGATCACCCGGATCAGATGATCCGGATCAACGGGTTTGGCAATAAATTCGTCCATGCCTGCAACCCGGCTTCTCCTTTTGAATTCTTCAAGCACATGGGCGGACATGGCAATAATCGGCACCTGGTTGTTTTTTGGACCGGCTGCACCGTTTCTGATGGCGGTACAGGCCGAAAGCCCGTCCATCCGGGGCATTTCAATATCCATAAAGACCAGGTCCACGGGTTTGTTTTTCAATATATCAATGGCTTTTTTCCCGTCATCAACATGGATAATTTCATGATCCGTATGGCTTAAAAATAAGTGAAACACGCTTGCATTCACGGGATCATCCTCTGCAAGTAATAGGGTAAGACCCCTCTCCGGGATTTGGGGATCTGCCTGCATCCCGATGCGGGACGGCAATCGGTTCAACGGATCACAGAGATGGGAACGATCCGGTTCAAAGACTACTTCAAGGGGCAGTGTCAAATAAAATGAACTGCCCCGACCCGGATGGCTTTTCAGGTCCAGGGTCCCGTTCATGAGCTCTGCCGTCTCGCGGCAGATCGACAATCCCAAACCGGTACCGCCGTAATTTCGGGTCACAGCGGTTTCCGCCTGGGTGAACCGTTCAAAAATGCGCTCCTGTTGATCTTTTTCAATACCGATGCCGGTATCCTTGATTGTAAAAACCAAGGTTACGGTATCAGCGCCTTTTATTTTCTGCGGCTCAGAAGATACCGGACGGACACTGAGGTCAACCCCTCCGGTATGGGTGAATTTTACGGCATTGGAAATCAGATTTCCCAGCACCTGCTGAAGCCGGACCGGGTCTGTCCGGACCGTCAACGGCAGGTTGCCGTCCGTGATAAGATTAAACCAGAGCCCTTTTTCACCGGCAAGGAATTTCCAGGTATGTTCCATACGGGTTAAAAGCGCCTGAAGATGAAACACCTTGTTTTGAATCCGCATCTTTCCGGCTTCAATGGTTGAAAAATCCAAAATATCGGTAATAACGTCCAGCAGGTGAAGGGCGGAATCCTTAACCATGGTCAGATTTTTTTTGTGCTGTAAATTACGGGTGGATCGCAATGTCATCTCCGTCATACCCAGTATGGCGTTTAACGGTGTCCGGACCTCATGGCTCAGACCGGCTAAAAACTTTGTCTTGTTCAGGTTGGCTGCCTCCGCCGCCTGCCTCCGTTTTCTGATTTGGCGATTCCAGAATAAAAAGAGCCCGGCTAAAAGCAGTGAACCGATTCCGATCTTTATAAACAATTCCCTGATATAGGCGGTATTCACCTGGTGCTCAAACCGGACGGAAAACCACTTTTGACGAATCCGGTCATGCTCTGCATCCGAGATACCGGCGATACCCTTGTTTAAAATACTGACCAGTTCGGGCCAGTCCTTCCGGACACTGAAGGTGAGACCGGTACCGGAAAAGTCTGTTGCCGCAGCCACTTTTAACCCGTGATGATTCCGGTCCTGGATCTGATAACCGGCCACTGCCAGGTTTTCCACATATCCATGGGCTTTGCCGGATACCACCGCATCCAGCCCCTCCCGGGCGGTGCGGACTTCCATAATGCGGATTTCCGGATGACTCCGCCGAATGCCGTCCATGATGGCATATCGTCCGATGACCGCCATGGTTTTCCCGTAAAAATCACGGATCCCGCCGATCAAAGGGGCCTGCTGCTTATTAATAATCACCCATGGAAATTCAAGGTAGGGCCGGGTTTTAAGCATGTCCGGCAAATCCGGTTCAAAGGAGGCGGCCGACGGAATCACATCAAACCGGGCATAGTCCTTTTTTAAGCGTTTCTCCGGCATCGGCAGGGTTTCGACCAAGGTCATATTCAATCCCAATCTCCGGTTCAAAAGATCGACATAATCCGAGACCATTCCTCTGTAAGAACGATTTGACTCCATGAATTCAAAGGGCAGCCAATCCGGATTCACCCCCAGCCGGATCGGCGGGTTCAGATCATAATGCTGCAATAACCACTTCTTTTCATCTCCTGTCAGCAATATCCGGTGGTTTTCCGAATTAAAGACCCGGACCTGGCGGTCTTTTAACCACCGGGATTCGATGCGGATTCGTTCTTCCTGTTCAATCGCATCAAACCCCTCTTCAATCAATTTGATCAATTCAGGATTAAAATTTCGGATCACCCCGCCCATCGGCTGCTGAAACAGGGGATACGAACTCTGGATAAAGGAATCCGGAAGCCCCAGCCGGTCGGGCAGTACAGCCATTTCCTGGGGGAGTGCCAAAAAACCGTCTATCTTTCCACCTGCTGCAGCAAGAATCATCTGACGGGTGGTATCAAACGCGTTGATCCGGATTCCCGGCCGGTTTTCTGTCAGCCACTCCTCTTCCCTGGAAGCCGAGACCACCCCGAGCACCGATTGGGCGGAGAGCATATCCGGTTGACGGGCAAATGTACTTTTATGCCGGTATAGATACCAGTTCAACCGGTAAAACGGTTGAGTTTTCTGCGCCCACCCGGATGTGGATCTTGCCGGCGGCAGGAACGAAACCACGTCCACAATGCCGTCTTTTAGCGCATGAACGGCCGCCACCCTGTCGTACATCCTGAAAGCCACCGGTTTTCCCGTTTTTTGAGACCAGCTCTCCCACATATCGATAAAAAGACCCGAGGGTTTGCCTTCGGCGCTGAGCATGGAAAAGGGGGGAAAGGCCCGGGCGGTTGCAATGACAAGACCGTCTTTCCGGATAAGATCGGACGCCCCCATCCATCTTCTTTCAATGGCGGCCCGCTCTTCCGCCGTAATCCTTTCAAACCCGGCGTTAATCTGCTCAACCAGGGAGATATTGCCTTCCTTAACCGCGGAATAAAACGGTTTTTTATACAGCGGATGGGCCGGATGGTATCGGAATTCAGGCAGGAGATTCATTCGCTCCAGAAAATAAAGCGCTGTTGGCGTATCGCAGATAAAGACCCGCACATCCCCGTTTGCGACGCCTTCAAACAACGCCTTATGGCTGTCATATTTTTTTATGGCGGCACCGGGCAGCTCCCGGTTTACAAATTCAACCGCATAATCCTGATCCAGGATTCCGATTTGAAACCCCCTGAGATCTTCCAGGTTTTTAAGTCCGAATATGGATTCATGAAAAAAGAAATGGGTTTCGCAATCACTGAGCACACCGGCATAATCAAGGAACCGGTCCCGCTGAACGGAAAAAAAACATCCGGCATGAACATCTGCCTGCCCGGATTTCACCATGGCAAGGCTCTCAGCCCAGGGAGCCGATATAAACGCCACTTCAATGCCTGTTTTCTTTGACCAGAGTTTCCACAGGTCAATAAAGTATCCCACGGCATGCCCCTCGTCATCCGCAAAATGAAACGGCATGTTATCAATACTTGTTGCGATCTTCAGTTTGACAGGCCGGGGCCGAAACAGATGCGGTTCAACTTTCCCGGTCCAGTCCCGGACAATCCTGAGGGTTTCCTCCGGTCGAATCAGGGCCAGCCCCTTGTCTACCTGTTGGATGAGTTCCCTGCGTCCGTGCTTCACGCCGGCAACCAACGGTTTGGTATACATGGGATCCTCAAGCCGGGTCAGCCGATCCAATCCATTGTGCTTGGCAATGTAGGTGGATGCCACCGGCCCTTCCATAAGAAATGCCTGTATATCTCCGTTGATTGCCGCTTTCACCAGGCTTTCATGATCTTTGTAAAGGATGGGATTCAGTGTCGGCAGGTGCTGTTTTAAATAGATCCGGGTAAAATCCTTTGCCACGACGCCGGTTGATAACCCAGCGATATCATCGATTTTATCCACATCGGCTGCTTTTTTATCCGATCCGTGCAGTTTGCCGATATACAGATAGGTGCTCAGGTTCATCAGAGGGGTTGAAAAATGGTATCTGTTTTCCCGGTCCGCGGTCCGGTACATAAAGGCATTGATGTCGATGAGACCCGATGCCGTCTTTTTCATGGCCGCTTCACGGGGAAGGAGGACAAACTCCACCGACGTGCCGGTTTTAGAAGACCATTGTTCCCATATGTCAATCAGAATCCCCCGGGGCTCTCTTTTAGCGCCTTCAAACGAGAACGGCATATATCGGCTGTAAGCAATTTTCAGCGGTCCGGATCGTTTTTCTCCCGAATCGCTGAAAGCAATTCCGCATAAGGTCCACAACAGAAACAAAACCGCAAAAAAGGCTGGAATTATAACCGGCGACCTTTTTTGCGGTCTGTATATCTGTGGAATCAACATCTTCTGTCTATGCGTTTTCCTTTATCAATCTTTTGAATGCCGCGCATTCACCTGCACCAAACCGTATAAAGAACCAAGAGATATCCGAACTAACCGTGTAACGGGATGCCCACTGCCTTGGAGGCCACCTCGCCCATGATTTCAGCCAGGGTGGGGTGGGCATGGATGGTATGGGCAATTTCTCCGGCGGTCAATCCTTTCTCAACGGCGAGGGTGGCTTCGCTGATCAGATCCGTGGCATGGGGACCGATCATGTGAACACCCAGGACCTTTTCACTCCCTTTTTCAACAATCATCTTGGCTTCCCCTGCAATCTCCCCGACTGCCTGGGCTTTTCCCAGCACCCTGAAGTTGGTGGTGGCGGTTTTTACATCCATGCCCTTTGCCACGGCTTCTCCTTCACTTAAACCCACCGTTCCGATTTCAGGCATGGTAAAGATGGCACCGGGCACGGCATTATAAGCCATTTTGCTCTCAAACCCCATGGCGTTTTCAGCCGCCACCAGCCCTTCATGGGAAGCGACATGGGCCAGCATGACCCGGGACGGGCCTAAAATATCACCAATGGCAAATACATTATCCAGCCGGGTCCTCATACCGTCATCCACATCGATCCAACCCGGCCCCCGGGTTTCAAGACCGATGGTTTCAAGCCCCAGATCCCCGGACAATGGGGTTCGGCCGATGCAAACAGCCATCTGCTGGGAAGTAATCGTATCGGATTTAGGGGGCTTGGCTTTGACATTATCCGTAAACGGGCTCAAGGCAAGAGAGATGGTTGTTCCCTGTCCCGAGGTGTCACAGGCAGTCACAACCGTGTCACAAAAAACTTTAATTTTGCGTTTTTTCATTTCACGGAGAAGCAGTTTTGAGACGGATGCGTCCACAGAGGGAAGCGGTAAAAGGCGGGACATGGCTTCAACCACCGTCACCTTTGTACCCAATGCTGAAAAAATAGAGGCAAATTCACACCCGATAACACCACCCCCTACGATGGTAAGGGATTCCGGAATCTGATCCATTGTCAGAATATCATTGGAAGAAAGGATCTTTTTCCCATCAAAGGGAAAGTCATCCACATTCATGGGCCGGGTACCTGCGGCAATGATCAGCTTGTCATATTCCACGGTTTTACCTGTACCGTCATTTGCCGTTACCTGAACGGTTCCAGGACCGCTTATTTTTCCGGTTCCCCTTTCCACCGTGATACCGCGTGATTGCAAAAGCGAGGCAATGCCTTTTCTCTGGGACTCAAGAATCGTCTCTTTTTTTGCCATTATCCCTTTCATATCCGGCCGGATACTGCCGTCGATATCAATACCGTAGGCGGCGGCACCCATACATTTAAGAAAGATCTCTGCTGAATTTTTCATAATTTTTGACGGTATACATCCCCAGTTGAGGCAGGTCCCGCCCAGATTTTCTTTTTCAACAACCGTCACCGCAGCTCCCAGACCGGCAGCCCGGATGCCTGCAATGTATCCCCCCGGCCCCCCGCCTATGATAACTATTTTTTTTGACATATCATGCTTCTCCTTACTATAATACAGATCACTGGACATCTATTATTTACTGTTCCCGGATTCACAACCCATATACCGAGGTTTTTCATGGATTTTCAAGGGATAAATTAGATTTTAGCGGTTTAAAATTATTCATTTGACTTTTTCATAAGCAAAAGATATTTTCAATATAAAATTAAAATTTTTATGTTTTCATAATTTTTAATAAAAAAAATATATAAAAACCAAAATACCACGCCACCCAGATTCTCAATCCAACAACTAATAATAAAGGTAAACACCATGAACACCCCGCTTAAACAAACACCATTACATGAATGGCACGTCACCGCCGGTGCAAATATGGCAAACTTCGGCGGGTACGATATGCCGCTCTGGTATGAAACCGGTGTCAAAACCGAACACCTGGCCGTTCTCACATCCGCAGGTATCTTTGATACCAGCCATATGGCCTGCATTTCAGTGATTGGCGATCCGGCGTTTGAACTTCTCAACTACTGTTTTACCCGGGATCTGGGTCCGCTGAAGCAGGGCCGCTGCGTATACGGTGCTTTTCTAAATGCCGATGGCCATTGTATTGATGATGCCATTGTCTACAAGTTTTCCGACACCCGTTTCATGATCTGTGTCAATGCCGGAATGGGGGCTGCCATCACCCGCCATCTTGAAGAACAGACATCAGGCAGGACGGTCGAGATCACCGACTTGTCAGGAAAAATAGCCAAAGTCGATATCCAGGGATTTAATTCGGCCCGGGTCCTGTCCCGGGTGATCGCGTCTCCCGAAAAAGTCTTTAACGGAATGCCTTATTTTTCGTTTAAAGGACATTTTGATCCGTCGCAACCGTCTGCCGACCCGGTCAGTCTCAACACCGGTACACCAGTTCTGTTATCCCGGTCCGGGTATACCGGCGAATTCGGGTTTGAAATTTTTATTTCCCCGGATGCGGTTGTCGAATTGTGGACCACCTTGTTAACCCAGGGAAAGGCTTTCGGCATTACCGCTTGCGGCCTGGGAGCGCGGGATTCGCTGAGAGCCGGTGCCTGTCTGCCCCTTTCCCATCAGGATATCGGTGATTACAAGTTCATGAATCACCCGTGGGAGTTTGCCCTGCCCTACACCAACGATAAAAAGGGGTTTTCCAAAGCATTTCTGGGTGACACCGCCCTCATTGCCGAACCCGGTGACCTATTTGTTTTTCCATTTGCAGGGGACACCTTAAGAAAAGTGGCGGCCGGAAAAGAGACCGGGGTCTATGACTCAAATAACGATCGGATCGGTCACGTGCTGACATGTGCCACCGATATGGGAACCACCTGGCACGATAACCGGCTTGTCAGCATTGCCACCCCCGATCTTCCGGATCAGATTCGGATCAAAGGAATCAGCTGCGGGTTTGTTATGGTGAATAAACCGCTTGAGAAAGGGACCCGCCTCAAGTTGACCGAGGGCAAACGTTCGATTACCGTGACCGTTGTCAGTGATGTCCGGCCGGACAGAACCGCCAGAAAAAAACTAAGTCATTTTATTTAGCCAATTAAAAAAGGAGAGTATCAGCCATGAAAGAGATCAATGACCTGAATTTACCCGAAGATGTGAAGTACACCAAAGACCATGAATGGGCCAGGCCTGAAAATGATGTGGTCACCATCGGGATTAACGATTATGCACAGGATCAGTTGGGTGAGATCGTATTTGTGGAGCTGCCTGAAGAAGGCGACACCTTTTCCCGTGAAGATGAATTCGGCAGTGTCGAATCGGTGAAGGCCGTGTCTGAGTTGTACATCCCCATTTCAGGTGAAATTGTGGCCGTCAACCCGGATCTTGAAGATTCTCCCGAACTGGTGAATGAAGATTGTTACCAGGGGGGGTGGCTCGTTCGAGTCAAACCGGATGATCCGTCTGAGATCGATGCGTTAATGGACAAAGCCGCTTATTTAGACATGCTGAAAGGATAAATCCCATGCGCTATTTACCCCATACCGCAGAAGACATTGAGGCCATGCTGGCAAAGACCGGCCATGCCGCTCTGGACGATCTGTTCGAAACCATTCCCAACCAATTAAAATTAAAAAAGGGGCTCGACCTTCCCCGGCCTCTGACCGAATGGGATCTGAACACTCACATGGAAGCCCTGGCATCGGAAAATATTGCCTGCAAAGGGTATACCTGTTTTATCGGTGCCGGCAGCTACGACCACCACATCCCTTCAATCGTTCCATACCTGATATCCCGTTCCGAATTTGTAACGGCATATACGCCTTATCAGCCGGAAGTCAGCCAGGGAACGCTGCAGGGAATCTATGAATTTCAAACCATGATAACAGAACTTCTGGGCATGGACATTGCCACGGCATCTCATTATGACTGCGGCACGGCACTTGCCGAATGCGCCCTCATCTCATTGAGGAAAAACCGAAAAGCCGATAAATTTGCCGTCTCTTCCCTGGTGCACCCGTCGCACCGGCAGATCATCCAGACCTATTTAGCTCCCACCGGGTATGAACTGGTGGAAATCCCCCATACCAAAGACGGCTTGACCGACATCCAGGCATTGGAGGCCATGGACGGGATCGCCGGGGTGGCGGTTCAGTCCCCCAATTTTCTGGGGCACATCGAAGACCTTGCCGCATTCAGGCAGGTGGCAGATGCCAAAAAAATGATATTTACCGCATCTTTCACCGAAGCCCTGGCCTGGGGCATACTGAAAAATCCAGGGACCTTTGGGGCGGATCTGGTGGCCGGAGAAGGCCAGAGCCTCGGTATCCAAAAAACATTTGGCGGACCGGGCCTGGGACTGCTTGCCGGTTCGTCAAAAATGGTTAGAAGCCTGCCGGGACGACTTGTCGGCCGGGCTACCGATAACAATGGCAAGGATGGTTACGTATTAACCCTTGCCACGAGAGAACAGCACATCAGAAGAGAAAAAGCCTCTTCCAATATCTGTTCCAACAACGGCCTTAATGCCATGACCGCAGCTGTTTATCTTTCCACTGTCGGCAAAATCGGCATCAGGGAAATTGCCCGGCAGAACCATGACAAGGCCGTTTATTTGAAAACCTGTCTTGAAAAGGCCGGGTTTGAACCTGTCTTTGACCAGCCGTTTTTTAATGAATTTGTTTTAAAAGCACCCGCCGGATTTAAAGAAAAAAGAGCCGAGCTGATTCACAACCACTGCGTGTTTGCCGGCCTGGATCTGGGCCCTTACTATCAACAGCTTGAAGACCATTACCTGTTCTGTGCCACGGAAAAAGTGACCAAAGAACAGATCGATCAATTGGCAAAGGAGGTGGCATAATGAATAACCGACCCGGAACCAGCGGTCTGATTTTTAATGAGCCCAATCTCTGGGATAAAAGCCGGGAGGGCCGGTGTGCCGTTTCCATTCCCAAAGCCGATGTGGAACGTGCCGACCTTGATCCCGGCCTGACCGGAGAGACACCGGATCTGCCCCAGCTCTCCGAACTGGATGTGATCCGGCATTACACCCGGCTGTCACAATGGAATTTTGGTGTGGACTCCGGCATGTATCCATTGGGATCCTGTACCATGAAGTATAACCCCAAGACCAATGAGGTCCAGGCGGCCCGGCAGGGATTTGCCGGCGCCCACCCACTGGCCGGAGACGATTTCTCCCAGGGCGCCCTGCGGTTGATGTATAACCTGGAACAATATATTTGCGAAATCACCGGATTCCCGGCTGCCACCCTTCAGCCGGCTGCCGGCGCCCATGGGGAACTGGCAGGAATGCTCATGATTCATGCCTATCATGCCAAAAAAGGAAAACAGCGGTTAAAAATTATTATTCCAGATACCGCCCACGGAACCAACCCCGCATCTGCCACCCTTTGCGGATATGAATCGATCAATATCAAGTCCGGGGAAAAAGGGATCCTGGAACCGGAAGCCGTGGCCGCAGTCATGGATGAAGAAACAGCCGGTATCATGATTACCAATCCCAACACACTTGGCCTGTTCGAGGAAAATATCAGGGAAATCTGTGACATCGTCCATGCCAAAGGGGGGCTGGTGTACGGTGACGGGGCCAATATGAACGCCATCATGGGGATTGTTAAACCCGGAGAACTGGGCATTGATGTGCTCCATCTCAACCTTCATAAAACTTTTTCCACCCCCCATGGCGGTGGCGGCCCCGGCTCCGGTCCCGTGTCCGTGGTTGAAGATCTGATACCGTTTCTTCCCGTTCCGCGCGTGGAAAGAGAACTGGATTCTTACCGGTTTACAACCGACTGTCCGGACACCATCGGGCGGCTGCATACATTCTACGGTCATTTCGGAGTCATGGTCCGGACTTACGCCTATATCCTTTCCATGGGCGCCGAAGGCCTGACTGATGCATCCCGGCTGGCCGTACTCAATGCAAACTATATCAAGGAGAGCCTGAAGGACACATTGAACCTGCCCTATGACCGGCCCTGCATGCATGAGTGCGTGTTTAACGATCAATGGCAGAAAGAACACCACATTACCACCATGGATATCGCCAAACGATTGCTGGACTATGGGTTTCACCCGCCAACGGTTTACTTTCCTCTGGTGGTGGACGGTGCATTTATGGTTGAACCCACGGAAACAGAATCCAAAGAGACCATTGACCAGTTTATTGATGCGGTGAAATCCATTGCCGAAGAAGCCAAATCAACGCCTGAAAAACTGACTTCCGCTCCGCGTCTGACCAAGGTCACCCGTCTGGATGAGGTGACCGCAGCCAGAAAGCCATGCCTGAGAGGATAGACAAAAAAAACAGACCCCTTGTATTCCGGGACCTGGGTGTCCTGGAATACAACCGGGCATTGGCGCTTCAAATAGATGCCAGGGAAGAGAAGATAGCTTGTCCGGCCCTGCCGGACCAGCTCTTTTTTGTCGAACACCCCCCGGTTTTTACCCTGGGAAAAAACGGGGGCCGTGAAAATCTGGTGGTCTCGGATGATTTTCTAACCCAAAAAGATGTGGCTGTCATTCAAACCGACCGGGGGGGGAATATCACCTATCATGGTCCGGGCCAGGCGGTTTTATACCCTGTTATCGACCTTGAAAAAGCAAAGATCGGCGTGGCTGATTTTGTGCACGGTCTTGAAGAAATCATGCAGCAGATCACCCTGAAATACGGTATTCGGGCGGATCGGGATTCCAGAAACCACGGACTTTGGGTGGGGTCAAGCAAGATCGGCAGCGTCGGCCTGGCCATCAAAAAAGGGGTCAGCATTCATGGGCTTGCGCTTAATGTCAAGCCGGATCTAACCCCGTTTTCATGGATCAACCCCTGTGGCATGGAAAATGTTTCCATCACTTCGGTCAAAGCGGAATTGAAAGCAGCCGGCCGGCAAACGGAAGTCCCTTCCATGGATGAGATCAGGGACGATTTTGTCACCTGTTTCTGCAGGCTGTTCGGTTTTAAATCCGTGCCGGAGAACGCCCATGTGTAAATCCACTGCCAAACCCAAAGGGAAACCTGCCTGGCTGAAAAAAAGCCTGCCAAAGGGCGGAGACTATCAGCGGGTCACCCGCCTCCTTGCAAAAGCCGATCTACATACGGTCTGTCAGGAGGCCAATTGTCCGAACATGTTCGAATGTTTTTCAAAAAACACATCCACGTTCATGATACTGGGAGACCAGTGCACCCGGCATTGCCGTTTCTGCAATGTCACGTCAAAACCGCCTTTGGCCGTTGATCCCGGTGAACCGGCAAATGTGGCAAACGCCGTCATGGATCTGGGGCTCAAGTACGTGGTTGTTACATCCGTTACCCGGGATGATCTGGAGGACGGGGGGGCCGGGCACTTTGCAGATGTCATCCGGGCAGTCAAAGAGGCCGGAGAAAAAGCAGACCATATGATACGGGTGGAGGTTCTGATACCGGACTTCAAGGGGCATACGGCGGCACTGGAAAAAGTCGTCAATGCCTGCCCCGATGTGATCAATCATAACATTGAAACCGTGGCAGCCCTTTACCCCCGGGTCCGGCCTGAAGCCATCTATTCCCGGTCATTGGAATTGATCCGGACCGTTAAAGAGTTGAATCCCAAAATCCCTACAAAATCCGGCATCATGGTCGGACTGGGTGAAACCCGGGAACAACTGGTTGCAACCTTTGAAGACCTGTATGCACACCGTTGCGAGATGCTTACCATCGGCCAATACCTTCAACCCACACGCAATCATCTTCATGTGGAAAAATACTATACACCCGAAGCGTTTGAAGAACTGGAAACGATTGCCCGAAAAATAGGATTTAAACAGGTGGCAGCCGGTGCCTTTGTCAGAAGTTCCTATAAGGCGGAAGATCTGTTCTCGCAACCGATGGCAACCTATTGACGCTTCTTTACCGAGTCCAGTACTTCACGGATCATTGCAGACAGGTCCTCGTTGGCCAACGGTTTTTGGGCATATCTTTTAATGCCGATTTCAAGTGCATAGGATTCCGTGACCCTTTCAGAGTAGCCGGTACATAAAATCACCGGGATATCTTTTCGGATCCCCAGGACATGTTTGGCCAGAACATCACCGGTCATATTCGGCATGGCCATATCCGTCAGGATCAGATCATATTGGTCCGGTTTGCTCTCAAAGGCAACCAGGGCATCGGATCCATCTTTAAATGTATCCACAACATATCCGCAGGATTCTAGAAATTCTTTTATAATTTCCCGGATATCAGCCTCGTCATCCACCACCATAATACGCTCGGTCCCCCGGTCAATGGGGTTTTTTATTCTTTCACCGGTCAGCCAGGCGTCAGGGAGTCCTGCCACAGGAAGATAGATATAAAAGGTGGTTCCTTTATTGGGTTCAGTGTCAAGCGTGATATACCCATCATGTTCATCAATGATGGCATGAACCAGAGCCAGTCCGAATCCGGTTCCCTTGCCGACCTCCTTTGTGGTAAAGTAAGGATCAAATGCCTTTAGCATCACATCTTTATCCATACCCGTACCCGTATCCGAAATCGCCATTTCAAGGTAGGTGCCGTCTGCTATCACCTGATCAAAAAAATCAAAACGCCGGGATATCTTTTTTTCACGCAGCGAAACCGTCAACCTGCCCTTGCCTTCTTCCATGGCATGGTAGGCATTGGTACACAGATTCATGATGACCTGGTGCATCTGTGTCGGGTCCGCAAAAACCATCTTGCGGGATTCGATCTTTTCAACAATTTCAATGGTCACGGGAATGGAGGATCGAAGCAGTTTTAATACTTCCTTTAAAATCAGACTCAGTTCAAGGGGAAGTTTCTCATATTCGTGCTGACGGCTGAACGTCAGGATCTGCTGCGTTAACCGTGCCGCCCGCCTGGCCCCCTTGAGAATCTGGGCAATATGCCCTTTGGCCTTTAACGGCTGACTGATATTTAATTCCGCCAACTGGGCATAACCGAGTATCCCGGACAAAATATTATTGAAATCATGGGCGATCCCGCCTGCCAGGGTCCCGATGGATTCCATTTTTTGGGCCTTTTCCATTTGAACCGCCAGGTTTTTCCTCTCTTTGGCAGCCAGTTTGTATTCCGTGATATCCCTGCCCTCTGTAATAATAAAGGCCACTTCACCGGCTGAATTAAAAACAGGTTTAATGGAAATATCAATAAACCGGATCTCGTCTTTTTTAGAAATGCTGGTGGTTTCAAACCGGGTAAACCGCCCCTGGGCCGCTTTTGCCACGGATTCTTTCACCACCTGACGCACCTCGTTTGAATGGCGCCACCATGGGAGTTCCCAAAACGGTTTAAACGACACGGCTTCAATTCCGGTACCGGCATAATCCAGCCCGCTTTGATTGATCTCTTCCAATATGCCCGTGGGAGACAGAATACCGGTATATTGGAACGACTGGTTAAACAGACTTCGAAGTTTGAGGTCGTTTTTCATAAGTGCATTTCGGACTTCAATATTCTTTTTATTCTGTTCTTCAATCACGGTTCTCGAATTTTCAAGCTGGGCCATAAATGAATTAAAATGGAGAGCCAGGCGCCCAAACTCATCCGGGCTGCCGGTCGTCATCCTGACCTCGTAGTTTCCCTGTGCACCCTGCTCCAGTTTTTTCATCAACACTTCAAGGGGACGGGTGAAATAGCGGCTGATTAAAAAGGCAGCCCCCACAGATATCAGAAAGAATGCAACCATCACACCGAGTAAGAGAACTTTCAGGGTTTTAAGAGAGGCAAAAACCTCGTCCACGTAACTGGAGCAGGCGATAATCCAGCCGTATTCAGGTATAAATTTGTAGGTAACAATTTTTTCCCTGGACCGGGTCTCTCCGGGGTTTTTCCAGAAATACCGGGTAATCCCGTTCTTTTCTTTTAACATCCGTTTAATAAAGTCATTGGGATTCTCGACTTGTTCTAGGATGTTCACCCCCTGAATTTTAGGGTGAACCAGCACATCACCCGCCTGGTTAATTACATAGGCATAGCCGGATTTGCCGATTGTAAAAGAGGATATACTCTGCCTTAAATCGGCAATATCAACCAGATGCCTGAATTCTTCCCGGTAGCTGGAAACCGATATAATCCAATCAAGCGGCTGGAAATATTCCATGTACAATGCTTTGGGCCGTTCCTTTTCCTCTCCCGGATTCTTCC
>JANQML010000065.1 GCA_028280105.1 Desulfobacula sp.
TATGATGAAGTCTTGAAAGCGTCTTTAAATTCAAAGCTTTTGTTGTATCGTCAAGTGATTTCATCTTTTATGATAAAATTTTTATGCAACGTTGAGGTTTTTTTATGCTTTGAGAAGGCAAAAGATTTGACGCTATTTCCCCATTGAGGCTCTTTGGTATGCAAGTACAGATAGTGCCAAATCTCCCATGGCATGTCCCCTAAAGATAAATGCATTCCGGTCATTGTCTCTATTTCGCCCTTTAAATTGGCGCGTCACCAAACCGGACAAATCACCAGTGACAAACTCCGGTGATAAAAGTTTATTCGGTAAAGCAGCCTCTTGTTCCAAATCATCAATTGCTATTTGGTCAAGCAGAGCGAAACTCTCTTTTTTCCATGGTGCGGCCAGATCCGTAATTGCAGCAAAGGAACCCGGTTTGAGCCAGTTGGCATCAAGAAATGGTACAAAATTGGGAGAATACGTTACTGAGCTGACAACAAGATCCGCACCTGTGACAGCTTCTTCACCAGAACGGCATACCACAGCGGATAACGACAATTTTTCTGCCTCATCACAAAGGCTGTTAATATTGGGTTGTCCCCGCCCAATCAGACGTATCTCTTTGAGTGGGAAAAGATCTGAAAAAGCTTTTAAATGGCTTTTCGCTTGGACGCCGCAACCGATAAAAGCGGCAACTGATGAGTCCTTTCGCGCCATATATTTTGCCGCTGTGGCACTTAAACCTGCGGTACGAACAGCCGTAATCCAATTGCCGTCTAAGATGGCAACCGGAAGTCCGCTGCTGCTGTCGAGCATTGTTACTAAGCCATTAATTTGCGGGAGACCTTTTTCCGGATTGCGCGGATTTAAAACAACCGTTTTCACTGCCAGCAGGGAAGGATTGTCCGTTGCGGCCAGGGCTGCCATCATGTATCGGCCGTCATCAGGCAATATAACGGCTTTAGGGGCGCTCCAGGCAGTTTGATTTTGTGCATTCAATAATAATGTTTCAATGCTGTGGATAACATCATTGGTATTGATGCCCAGATTTGAAAGCAGGTTGTTGGATAGAAATGGTATGGTTTCATTCGTGATCATTCTATAGCCGTCCTTTTGCCAATCAATTCAGTTGTTACGCCTTGATCTTCAATCGTGTTTCAAGGTCATGGAATCGTTCTTTCCGGATATCTTTTGGAACAGGAGTGAACCTCGTATCCGCATAACGATTGGGAGATTCACTATCTGCACAGGTAAGCGTCATTGCCGTCAGGATTCGGATAAGGGGACCACAAATACCGGAACCGAGGTCCGTCTCAATACCTTCCTGACCAGTTTATCTCCCATGGCCTGGGCCAAAAGTCCTTTTTGTTTACATCCCATGATAATGAGATCGCAATTTTCATCAACAGCCGTGGAAACGATTTCATTGGCCACGGACGGGCTTTCCGCCACAAGGATTTTTTCTATCGGAGGCTCTGTCTCGGATCCATCGAATGCTTCCCGGAAAAAGCCTGAAATCCGCTTTTTGATCCTTAATGCATCCGAACGTTTTCCAATGAGAATATTTTGAGCACTGGTTTTGTGTCTGCTTTTCAGGTCCTGATAATAGTCCTCTCCAAAAATGGCCCGGGTCATTTTTTCTGAACTTGAGTCGCCTTCTTCCAGAACATGCAGGATGATCACCTCAGCTTTATAAAAGGTTGAAAACGAGAGTGAATATTCAAACACCTGCTCCATTTCAATAGATAGATCTGAAGCAAAAAGGATTTTTTTAAATTGAGGGTTCATTTTTCCTCTCAAAATAAATTAAAATAAAAGATTCGGCAGCCACAAAACGACTTCGGGATAGAGTAAAATTAAAATAACCACGATCAATTGAATCAATACAAAGGGCAGAATCGAGCGGTAAATGTCACCCATACTGACCTCGGGCGGTGCAACACCCTTCATATAGAACAGGGTAAATCCGAACGGCGGTGTCAGATAGTCCATCTGAACCTGGGTCATGAAAAGGACACCAAACCAGACCGGATCATAACCAAGTTCAACAATAATAGGTAAAAACACCGGAACCGTAATCATCACCTGGGTGATTTCGTCCAGGAAAAAACCAAGCACAATGAGGACTAAAAGGATAAAACCGAAAATCAACACAGGGTTGTCAAAACTTAACAGAAGTTCTGAAATCAGATCCTGCCCGCCGGTTCTAAAAAAGATACTGGTAAAACAGGTTGCACCGAAAAGGATCCACATGATCATCCCGGTGACCCCCATGGTCCGCATGGCTGCTCCCCTGAGCATTTCCCAACT
>JANQML010000067.1 GCA_028280105.1 Desulfobacula sp.
ATCCCTCATTGGCCAAAATGTCTTCGATCCGGGACGGACTGGGATCCTTTGCGGTTCCGGAATGGCTCAGGCCGACACCTTGTGCTGACGTCCATTCACAACTCACCTCTGAAAATTTTATTTCATTTATTGATGATGACGGATGCAGATCCATGGCAAATGCGGTTGATGCCTATGTGACGGAAAACGTGATACCCCATATACCGTTGATGATCAGTGTGGATCATTCGCTGACGGGCGGCGTCTATTCGGCGGTTTGCCGCCACTACGGTAGGGAAAATGTGTCATTGATTATCATTGACAGCCATACCGATGCTGTTCCCATGACAGTGTTGGCCGGTGCAGTTCAGTATGATGCAGAGACCAACCCGGATTCTGTCCATGATGCAAATAACCCGTTTTTATACAACCGGCCGGACTCATACAATGCCAGTTCATTTGTTGATTGTATGATCAAAGACGGTATTCTGGATCCAAAACAGCTCTATATCATCGGTGTCAGCGACTTCCCGGAGAAGAAGGCACTGAAAGCCAGAGACGGACGGATCAAAAAATACAATAACAGCTTTCTGGGGCTTCGCCGGAAAGGTGCCGGGATTATCACTAAAAAAGAGTGCAAATTGTCGCCGCAAAAAATTAAAGGGGTTTTAAAACAGATTAAAACCCCGTTTGTCTATCTGTCCGTTGATATGGATATCGGTGCCGGCAACGCCCTTGAAGGCGTCCGTTTCAAGAACCGGAAAGGGCTGAACGAATCAGCCATTTATAAAATTACCGACATGATAAAACTGAACCTGACCGAATCAATTCAATTGGTGGGAATGGATATCTGCGAAATCGACCCCAGAAGCGCGGGTCTGTTTCTGCCGGCGGGAAAAGATCGAACATACGAGATTGCAGCAAATATAATCAAAAAATTCATCAGTTAAAACGAAATTATCCAGGGCCGGATTTCATTACTTTGAGAATGCCGCCCTAAAAAAACCAAAGGAGAATCACATGGAAGAGAACCGGTATTTTTTTGAGCCGAGCCCCAATGAGGCCAATGTATTGAAATACTATGCAAACGGGGAATGGCGGAAATCCGAAACAGAAAAATACATGAGCTGTTTCAATCCTTCAACCGGTGAAGTCATCGCCATGGCCCCGCAATGTACCCGTGAAGAGGTTGAATATACCATCCAAAAAGCCGGCGAAGCATATCCGGCATGGTCCAACACCCCTGTCACCAAACGGGTACAGGTTCTTTTCAAAATGAAGGCCCTGATTGACGAGCACCTGGAAGAGCTGACAGTACTCTGTGCCAAGGAGATGGGGAAAGCCTACCTGGAAGCCATGGGAGACATCCTTAAGGTCAATGAAGTCATCGAGTTTGCCTGTGGAGCGCCGCATCTGATGAAGGGTGAGTCTGTCATGAATATTTCCAGCGGCTACGACACGGTTAATTACCGTGAATCCATGGGGGTGTTCGCCGGTATTGTCCCCTGGAATTTTCCTGGGATGATCCCCCACGGCTGGATGGCTCCGATCTGCATTGCCACCGGGAACTGTATGATCCTGAAAGCGGCCAGTTTTGTTCCCCAGACCGCATTGAGAATCATGGAGCTCTGGCATGAAGCCGGCCTTCCCAAGGGGGTGTTGAGTGTTGTCACCTGCGGCAGGGAAGAAGCCGAGCTCTTTTTAAGCCACCCGGACATTAAAGGGGTCTCTTTTGTCGGTTCCACCAAGGTCGGTCTTCATATCTATTCCACCGCCTCTGCCAACGGCAAACGGGTTCAGGCCCTGACCGAAGCCAAGAATCACGCCCTGGTGCTCAGAGATGCCAAACTGGAGAGAAGCGCCAGGGGGATTATGAATGCCTTCTGCGGTTGCGCCGGACAGCGCTGCATGGCCCTGCCCGCGGTTGTCGTGGAAGAGGAGATCGCTGATCAGCTGGTTGAACTCCTGGTGAAATACGCCTCTGAAGTCAATCTGGGAAAGGCATACGAAAAAGAGACCGGTATGGGCCCTTTGGTAAATGAAGGTCATAAGCAATTCGTACTGGACTGGATTGAAACCGGTATCAAAGAAGGCGCCAAACTGGTTCTGGACGGCCGGACACCAAATGTTCCCAAAGAGTGCGAAAACGGTTCATTTGTCGGCCCCACGATCTTTGATCATGTGACACCGGATATGTCCATTGGCTGGGAAGAGGTGTTCGGTCCGGTCCTGGTGATCAAACGTGTCAAAAATTTTGAAGAAGGGCTTGCCCTGATGAATGATTCGGAATTTGCCAACGGCTCGGTCATCTATACCCAGAACGGATACTATGCCCGCCGGTTTACCAAAGAGACCCACGGTGGAATGGTGGGGATCAATGTCGGGATACCGGTTCCCATAGGTATCTTCGGCTTCACCGGTCATAAACGGTCTTTTTTTGGCGACCTGCACTGCATGGGCAAGGACGGATTTGCCTTTTACACGGAAACCAAGAACGTAACCGGAACCTGGTTCTCGGAAGAAACAGATGCAGACACCGGGAAAGTGGACACCTGGGATGGAACCATATCCTCTCTGCCCACGGATGACGACTAAATCGTTTACCCATAAAAACGACATAAACACTGTGGCTTAACATTCCTGTTTGGCCATGGTACGGGCGGACCGGCCGCTCCTCGCCGGCCCGCCCAAAAGAGGCTGAGATAATTCTTGTGGGATAGATTAATTCCTGCTAAAGAACCGGTATTGAAATCAATGATCACTTCTTAAAACCGGGGAATTCTGTGGAATGCGCCGACTCATTACCGAGTTACAGAGCATGGGCGTCCGAATAAACGGTGATCTGGCGGGCCGAAGCGGCGGAGCCGGACCGGCCGAAGGCAGGGCATTCCTCATTAACAGGATACCGGTCAGCATTCCCCTTACGGCAAATTTTGTTTCCCGGTCTCCCTATTCGCTGAAGGACTCACCATCCTCTGATCAGGGATTTGACCTCTACAAAGACCGGAACCGGGTCGACAGTATTCGTGTGGTCCCGGAACCGCAATTTTATCAACAGACCACAAAGGACGGTATTCCCTACCGGCAGATTGCCCTTTTACATGGAAAGGACTGCCTTGCCACCACGGTTCTGCAGCGATGTGTCCACTGGAAAACCGGTAACAGGTGCCACTTTTGTGCCACTGAAGCCTCACTATCCGCTAAACAGACCATTGCCAGGAAGACCCCGGTTCAGCTGGCCGAAGTCGCAAGGGCTGCAAAAGAAACCGATGGGATCACCCACATGGTGCTCACCTCCGGTACCGGCGATCCGTCGGGCAGTGAAATCGCCTACCTGGCCGAATGCGTCAGGGCCGTTAAGACCTGTGCCGGAATACCAGTGCAGGTGCAGATCGCTCCGCCTGAAGATTTAATGCGCATGGATGAACTGGCCGATGCCGGAGTGGACGCTTTGGGCATCCATATTGAATCCTTTGACTTTAATGTCCTTTCAAGGGTTGCCCCCATAAAGGCCAAAATCGGGCTGGATCATTACGAAAAAGCCTGGAAACATGCGGTGGAACTCTTTGGTGTCAACCAGGTGTCCAGCTTCATCATCGCAGGCCTTGGAGAAGATCCTGCCACCATTGCATGGGGAGGTGAGTATCTGGCGGATTTAGGCGTATACCCGTTTGTGGTTCCCCTGCGTCCTGTTCCGGGTTCTGAATTCACCCATGCGGTCCCGCCCCATCCCGACATCATGGCCCGGGTCTATGATGCGGTTGCCCAAATTTTGAAAGAAAAAGGACTGGGCATGGGGAAAATTAAAGCCGGGTGTGCCCGGTGCGGTGCCTGCTCCGCGCTTCCGGCATACCAAACAGAATCCAGCGTTTTTACCTGCCATTCCGCCAGAAATCAGATGGAACGCTGCGAAGCATTCCGGATCAGAGACCAGGTATTTGTCCGCGAACAAGGCCTTTTTGAATCCACGGACAGGGATGAGCATGATCAAAATGCCATCCACCTGGTGGCCAAACAGGACGGCAGAGTCATCGGCACGGTCAGGGTATTTCAGGAAACCCCGGGGAAAGACCGCTGGGTGGGCGGCCGTCTGGCCGTTGAAAAAGACTTCAGGTCCACATCAGCCGGATCTATATTGGTAAAGGAAGCCATGAAGCGGGTAAAGAAAAAGGGCTGTAAGATATTTACCGCATATATTCAGGAGCCAAACATCCCCTTTTTCTTAAAATTGGGATGGTCCCCCCTATCCCCTGTTGAGAAGCATTTCGGCCGCCCGCATCAAAAAATGCAGGCTGATTTAAACCGCGTACCCAAAGAGATTTAGAATGGATCCCATTAATTTAAACGAGATGGCAGACGCCGTCAGGAACTATGCCGGACTGACCCGGAAACAGCCGATTAAAGATGTGGTCGAGGTCCTCTCCTTAACCCACACCTACGGGGACGCCCTTCCCAATTACGGGGACGATGCAGCGGTTATCCCGTTCAAGGATGAATATCTGCTGTTTGCCACTGACGGGATGATGACCGGTTTAATCATCAATGAACCTTATGCGGCCGGCAAGGCCTCGGTCATGGTGACGGTCAATGACATCTACTCCATGGGCGGAAGACCCATGGGAATGGTCAATGTCATGGCCAGCGGCGATGAAGCACAGCGGGAACTGATGGTCAGCGGTATAAAAAGAGGGTGCGATAAACTGAGGGTTCCCATGCTGGGGGGGCATCTTCACCCGGATACCGATCTTGCCGTCCCTTCATTAAGCGTGGCCATCTTGGGCAGAGCCAGCAATACCCTTAGGAGCCATCAGGCTGCTGTTGGAGATGATCTCGTGCTCGCCGTAGACCTGTCCGGCAGACGCGGGTGCAGCTCTGTCACCAGTTGGGACGCCAACTCCGGCAAATCCCCTGAAGAGATACTGCACCGCCTGGAAGCCCTGCCCGTGATCGCAGATAATCATTGGTCCTGTGCGGCAAAAGACATCAGTAATGCCGGCATCCTGGGAACTATTTCCATTTTTATGGAAAATTCCGGTAAAGGCTGCCGTATTCATGTGGATCATATCCCCAGACCGGACAGTATTCCGCTCCAGGACTGGCTTCATTGTTTCCAGAGTTTTGGGTTTATACTGGCGGTAACACCGGAACACACCCCTGATGTGTTGAACCAGTTTGCCCGGCGGCAGGTGGATGCAGCCGTTGTGGGGACGGTAACCGATACAGACCGGGTGACCATTCATGCCGGAAATGACGGCCATCTTCTCTTTGATTTTGCAAAAGATGAGATTACAGGGATCCGGTATGACGGTTCCTGAAATCATTTTGACACGGAATCCGGATGGCCCCGGACCTGTTGGAGTCTGATTCAGGCAGCAGGGGATGTATCAGGTTTAACCTCAACGTTGCATAAAAATTTTATCATAAAAGATGAAATCACTTGACGATACAACAAAAGCTTTGAATTTAAAGACGCTTTCAAGACTTCATCATA
>JANQML010000072.1 GCA_028280105.1 Desulfobacula sp.
CCCCCCCCCTCCCGCGCCTGGGCCACAAAGAGGAGCCTGCCGCCCTCCTTTACCGCATTCACGGCATTGAACAGGGCCTTGGTTGCCTGGTACAACTGACTATCGGTCCGGTGGCCGCCGGCGGAAATCAGGGCAAAGTCCCCTTTTTTCTCAATGGGAGCGGTACAGGCGTGATCCAGGCGGTCGCAGGCCGTTTGAAAGGTTTCTTCCACCGGGCCTGTTCCGGCATAAAAGATTTCTCCTTCGCCATTGGATGCCACAGCCGCGTAAACCGATGTCTTTCCTTTAAAGAACAGGTCGGCGGCCTCACACATATCCTCATGGACGGGATTATTGGCAAGCCTGCCCTGGGCCACCATGGGGTGGGGACGGCCATCCGTTAAAAAGGCCAGGGCGTGGTTCTGCTGGATGGCATCATATCCGGCAATCCCGGGCAGAATATACTTTCTGCCGCCTCCGAAACCGGCAATCAAATGGTGGAGCACCCCTCCGAAGATAATAACATGGTCGGCCTCACACGCCTCTCTGGTGATCCGGACATCGGTGCCCAACCGGGTCCTGCCCAGGCGGACCAACCGTTCCGCGTTCCTGTTGGCCGAGTTGAGTATCCGAATCTGTTTGACGCACCGTTCCCCGGCAAGTTGGGGAAAGACGGTTTCATCCAGATCGGCATGGGTTCCCAGCGCGATGATAATCGTGATGGCATCGGATGGCACCCCAAGATCGATAAGCGTATCGACAATCACGGGCACGAAAAGATCTCCCCGTGCCCACAGGCGGGTATTATCCGGTATGATGATCGCTACCTTTTTCCGGGTCGGATCGTCAGGGGCCGATACCCGGATCCCGTCAGAAATGATTTTCCGGGCCGATTCAATTTCCAGAGCCGGGATATCTTTTCCCAGAAGTCTGCCCATGACCTTTGCGTCGGGAACGGATAATTGAACAAAACTATGCCCTTTTTCAAGAGAGATCTTCATTGCCGGGTCCGTTTTTGGGTTAATATTTCAACCGGGTGCCGGACAGTGATCCGGTCGGTTTCAGACAGGTTGCCGGACAGATTGATCCGGCAGACCGGACATTCGGTGAGCCAGTACCGGGCCTGTGTGGAAACGGCGTTTTTGACTTTCTGATCCGCCATGACCTTTGAAAGCCCGGGGTACTCCTGAAAAAAAGTACCGCCGCCGCCGCAGCAGTCATTGGCGTCCTGGGCTCTCCGGTATCTGACAAAAGGCAGTGCATCCAGTATCTGCTCGGTGGTATTCATACCGGGCAGCCCGTTCTTCATGTGACAGGGAAGATGATAGGTCACCGTGATTGCCTCTTCAATTCCGGTCAATTGATCCAGACCGTTTCGGGACTTCAAAAAGGTCATGATATCGATCACCTTGGAAGAAATCCGTTCCACTTGTTTGGCGTCCAGATGAAACCGATCCTGAAGGGCCGGATATTCATTCTTCAGGGCTACCCCGCAGGTGGGGCAATCCACGATAACCGCGTCAATACCTTTATGATCCAGGCAGTTCAGATTTTTAATCACATTCTCTTTTGCCTGGTTGACGGCACCGTGATACAGAAGGGGGATACTGCAGCAGGTTTGATTTTTCGGAATCATCACCTCGTATCCCATGCGGCTGAGAACGGTCAGGGTTGAAAAACCGGTCCGGTCGAAGAGGTAATTGGTGGCACAGCCGGTAAAATAAACCACCCGGCCCTTTTGAACGCCTTCAGGTGGATGTATTTCCGGAACGGCCTGACGGAACGGCCGGGTGTTAAACGCCGGCAGCCGTTTGACCGGAATGTTGCCCAGATTGTATATTTCACTGAATTTCTCGGGAATCAGCCGCTGACCCAGCCGTGCCAGCCCTGCGGCCCAGCGGGCCCGGTATTCTTTGGCCAGAAGAAAGACCAGGCTTTTTACGGCCGCAGGCTCCCCGTGATCCCTGGCCATTTGAGTTCGCATCTTCATAAACCGGGCATAATGGTTGATCCCGGACGGGCAGTTTGCGGCGCAGCTGCCGCACATCAGGCATCTGGAGATCATCTCTTTCAGCCCGGCAGAGGATGCCAGCTGACCGCTTTCAAAAAATTTAATCAACTGAATGCGGGCCCGGGGAGATGCCTGTTCCTGGGCTAAAACCTTGTAAACCGGACAGACGGATAGACAGAGCCCGCACTTGACACAATTCTGCTGAAGGGATGCGCTCATCTCAGACAAATTTCCCCGGGTTCAGAATCCCGTCCGGGTCCACCGTGTTCTTGATCAGGGACATAAATTCAATGGAGTCCTTATCCATCACCATGGGAAGAAACTCCGCCTTTGAAAGGCCGATGCCATGTTCACCCGAGAGGGTGCCGTTCATCTCCACGGCCGCCTCAACGATATCGTCAAAGGCCTTTTCCACCCGTGCCCATTCTTCTTTATTGTTTTTATCCGTGGGAATCATGGGGTGCATGTTTCCATCCCCTGCATGGGCCAGGATACCGATCTTAAGGCCATATCCCTCTGCAATCTCAATCATTTTCCGAATCATGGCCGGAATTTTGCTGGCAGGCACGGTCACATCTTCGGAAAAAATATCCGGAGCCAGCTTGGCATAGACCCCATAGACCGATCTGCGGGCGGCCCAAAGCCGGTCCCGCTCCTGGTCGGTATGGGCTTCCTGAATGGAGACCGCTCCGTTGGCCTTGACCTTTTCAATGATTTTTTCCATCTCTTTTTCACAGGCTTCATAGACCCCGTCCACTTCGATCAGCAAGGTGCCCTCGGCTTCCCGGGGCAATCCCATCCCAGCCGAATCTTCAATGGCATTTATCGTGGTCTTATCCAGAAGCTCAAGCGCCACCGGGAGGATTCCCGCACCAATGATGTCTGAAACGGACTGGGCGGTATTGTCCAGATCGTCAAAGGTGACCAGCAGTGTTTTAACGGCCTCGGGAATGGGAACCACCCTTAAGATGATCTCGGTGATAATTCCCAGCGTGCCCTCGGAGCCGCAGAAAAGGGACGACATTCGATAACCCGTGACAACTTTGGTATTCCGGCTCCCGAACCGGACCGTCTTACCGGAGGGTAATACCACCTCCATGCCCATGATA
>JANQML010000322.1 GCA_028280105.1 Desulfobacula sp.
GCCTGCGATCGTTCCTCCCTGCGGCGTATGAATGATACGCCTCACTCGTCACTCCTTGCCGCCTTGCATCCGGCACCTTGCTGATGGCCAGGGATAGTACGAAACCCATGACTCAAACCAGATATACGAAAATTTGATGGTGGATTTGGGGGGGCGAAACAACGGATGATTAGCCGGAAGGCATAAAAACAGCGTTTTAAACAAAGGCCGGTCAGACATATCCGGATATCAGAACCGTAATGACCACTGTGTAACCGGAGGTGCAGGCTCACGCCTTTGTATCAAGAAAGCCGCCCTTAATCATCACCTGTTTAACCGGCTCCAGGCCTGCAAGGTAACAGAGGTCAGAGGGGGTTTCAATATCCCAGATGACAAGGTCTGCCTCTTTTTCCGGTTCAAGACTGCCTTTTTTTGAATCCAGCCCCAATGCCTTTGCACTGTTTATGGTGGCGCCCAGCAATGCCTCTTCACAGGTCATGCCAAACAGGTTGCAGGCCATGTTCATTATCAGGGTCATGGAAAAGACCGGGCTGGACCCGGGATTCAGGTCTGTTGCCAGGGCCATGGAAATATTTAAATCCCGGCAGAGCTGAACCGGCGGTTTTTTTGTCTCGTGCAAGTAATAAAACGCACCGGGCAGCAGAACGGCCGTCACCTTTTTTTGCGCCATTTTCCGGGCACTCTCCCCGGAGAGATATTCAAGATGATCACAGGACAGGGCATTGAATTCGGCAGCCAGGGCGGCACCACCCGAGTCTGATAATTGCTCGGCATGGAGCTTGATGTTGAACCCCGCATCTGCGGCTGCCCGGAAAACCGACGCCGTCTGTTTGGGGGTGAAGGCAATGGATTCACAGAATGCATCCACGGCTGTGGCAATTCCCTGGGATTTGACCCGGGGGATCAGGACCTGGGTGACCTGCTCGATATAGGCGTCCGGATCGTCTTTAAATTCCGGGGGCAGGGCATGGGCGCCTAAAAAAGTGGGTTCGATATGAACGGGGAAGGATTGATCCAGCTGTTGGATCACCTCCAGCATCTTCAGCTCCGAATCCAGGTCAAGCCCGTAGCCCGTTTTTATCTCAACCGTTGTAATTCCGTTGTGAATCAGGGCGGTTAACCGGTTTGCAGACGCCTCGTATAATTGGGCGTGACCGGCTGCCCGGGTGGCCGTGACGGTGGATAAAATCCCCCCCCCGGATCGGGCGATCTCTTCATAGGAAACCCCCAGAAGCCGCTGTTCAAATTCACGGCAGCGGGACCCGGCCCAGACCAGATGGGTATGGCAGTCCACAAACCCGGGCAGGATCCACCGATTTTTGCAGTCAATGATCCTGGCCTTGAGATGGATGTTTTTTAACAGGGCCTCAGGCAGCTCTTCCTCTTTTCCCACCCAGGCAATCTGTTGGCCCGTAACTGCCAGCGCCCCGTCCGGGATGACGGACAACCGGTCATCGGCCATGGTGCAAAGGTGGCAGTTGACAAAGAGCGTATCAATTTTTTCTAATTGCCGGATATTCATGACGGATCTTTTCCTGTCTTATCTGTTGTACATGTTGATCATGGGCAGTTTAACATCTTTGGTTTCAGCCACACGGACGGCGGTCTCATAACCGGCATCTGCCAGACGAATAATTCCGGTTCCAGGATCATTCCGAAGGACGGTGGTGACCCTTTTCTCCGCCTCTTTTGTGCCGTCTGCCACGGTGACCTGCCCCGCATGAAGGGCATATCCGATGCCCACCCCGCCGCCGTCATGGAAAGAGACCCAGGTGGCGCCGGATGCCACACTTGTCATGCAGTTGAGCAATGCCCAGTCGGCGATGACATCGGATCCGTCCTTCATGGCCTCGGATTCCCGGTAAGGAGAGGCCACGGAACCGCAATCCAGGTGATCCCTGCCAATGACAATGGGTGCCTTTACCCGGCCGTCCCGGACCAGATCATTAAACAATTTGCCGGCCTGTTCCCGTTCACCGTACCCCAGCCAGCAGATCCGCGTGGGAAGGCCCATGTGCTCTACTTTCTCCCGGGCCATGTTCAGCCAGTTGACCATCTTTTTTTTATGCGGAAAGAGCTTGATCAGCTCCCGATCGGTGACGGCAATGTCTTCGGGGTCACCTGAAAGTGCGGCCCATCGGAACGGTCCCTCGCCTTTGCAGAACAATTCCCTGATATAGGCCGGAACAAAACCCGGATAATCCATGGCATTGTCCACCCCTTTTTTCATGGCCTGGGCCCGGAGGTTGTTGCCGTAATCAAATGCAACGGCCCCTTTTTCTTTCATCTCGAGGATGGCCCGGACATGGCCGGCCATGGAGGCCAGTGCCATATCCATATATGTTTCGGGATCGGTTTTTCTCAACGCGTCAGCCTCTTCAAGGCTGAGTCCTTTCGGGTAATATCCGTTGAGTTCATCATGGGCACTGGTCTGATCGGTGATGACATCCGGGATGAAACCTTTCTCAAGCATGGCCGGCAGCACGTCACAGATGTTGGCGCACAAGCCGATGGACAGGGGCCGGTTTTCCTTTGCCGCCTTCCGGGCTTCTGCCATGGCTGTTTCAAGGTCTGGCGCTTCAATATCCAGGTATCGTTTTTCCAGGCGTTTTTGGATTCTGACCGGGTTGATCTCCACACAGACGGCCACCCCGTTGGCCATGGTAACGGACAGAGGCTGGGCCCCGCCCATGCCCCCGAGACCGGCCGTGACCACGATTTTACCGGAAAGATCGGATTGGTAATGCTGTTCTCCCAAAGATGCAAAGGTTTCATAGGTGCCCTGCAAGATCCCCTGGGTGCCGATATAAATCCATGATCCGGCCGTCATCTGGCCGTACATGATCAACCCTTTTTTATCCAGCATGTGAAAGGTTTCCCAGGTGGCCCAGTGGGGAACGATATTGGCGTTGGCAATTAAAATCCGGGGGGAACTTTCATGGGTGTTTAAAATTCCCACCGGTTTACCTGACTGGATCAGCAGGGTCTGGTCATTTTCAAGATCAAGAAGGGAGCGGACAATGGCATCAAAACACTCCCAGTTTCTGGCGGCTTTACCCAGACCGCCATAGACGATCAGATTGTCCGGATCTTCTCCATTATCCGGGTCCAGGTTGTTACACAGCATGCGAAGGGCGGCTTCCTGGTACCACCCCTTGCAATGAAGCCGGTTGCCGGTGGGGGCTTTGACCGGCCGTGCCGTGCCGCAGCCGATTTGGAGATCTTTTAATATTTTTTCTTTATGATTATTCATGGGGGAGCCTCTTAATCTTTACGGTGAAACGGTTGACATTTAATTGGGGATTCGCTACTACTTGTCTATACAAGTATAGAATATATGTCAAGCCCCTTTTGGCGGTTAAATATGTTGTTAAGAAAATAATGGCAGTTAAATTAGCAGGTTAATCCCATGATCAGATCTGAACGGCCCTTTGCCCTGTATGAGAAAATTAAAAAAAGCGTGATCCGAAACATTGAGACCGGAGCGCTAAAACCCGATGATCGCGTTCCTTCCGAAACCCAGCTGGCAAGGGATTTTAATGCCTCACGCATGACGGCCAACCGGGCGTTAAAAGAACTGACCGAGGAGGGCCGGATTATCCGGGTTCAGGGGGTGGGCACCTTTGTGGCCCGGCCCGGCCCGGATACGGTCAATGTCGAGATAACCAGTATTGCGGACCAGATAACCGCCCTGGGCGGCATCCATTCCGCAAAGGTTTTGCTGCTCGGTTCCGAGCCGGCCGACCGGGAGATTGCCTGGAAGCTCGATCTGGATGTGGGGCAGACCGTATTTCATTCCATCATTGTCCATATGGATAAAACGGTTCCCATTCAATACTCTGAGCGGTTTATCAATCCGGCTGTGGCACCGGACTACCTGGCCCAGGATTTTCAACAGACAACACCGTGCGACTATCTGCTGGAGGTGGCACCGGTACAGCGGGCCGAACACACGATCAGGGCGATCCTCTGTAAGGGGAAGATCCGGGATTATCTCGACATCCCTTTGACAGAGCCCTGTCTCTCCCTCCAGCGGCGGACCTGGTCCTTTGATCAGGTGGCAACCTATTCAACCTTTATTTCACCGGGATCCCGGTATCATCTCCATGGTGAGTTTTTAAGAGGATAAAAAGATGACGGATCAAATAGTATTAAACGGAAACGATTTTTCCCTGGAGGATCTGGTCCGGGTTGCCAGGGAAGCGGTCCGGGTTCAACTGTCGGAAGCTTCTCTGGATCGAATCATTAAATCCAGGCAGTTGATTGACAAATGGGTGGAAAAAGAAGAACGCATTTATGGGGTAACCACCGGATTCGGGGCGCTTTCCACGGTACCCATTTCCAGGGACGATACCCGAAAACTGCAAAAAAATATTCTGTTCAGCCATTCGGCCGGTATGGGAAAGACCATGGACAATGATGTGGTCCGCGCCATGATGGCACTGCGGATCAATGATTTTTGCAGGGGGAATTCGGGCCTTCGCCTTGAAACCATTGAAAAGCTGATCCAGGTGCTGAACACCGGTATTATCCCGGTGGTCCCTGAAAAAGGGTCGGTTGGGGCAAGCGGGGATCTGGTACCCATGGCCCATTTGAGCCTGGTTCTCATCGGAGAAGGAGAGGCATTTGTGGATGGTAAGCGCATGTCCGGTGCAAGGGCGTTGCGTCAAAAAGGCATCAGGCCCCTTGAACTGGATTCAGGGGAAGGACTGGCCCTGATTAACGGCACCCAGTTTATGCTGGCATTGGGCTGTCTGGCCCTTTATGATGCCTTAAATTTGTGCAAGCATGCCGATATTGCCGCATCCATGAGTCTTGAAACCCTGATGGGTACCAGGGAGGCCTTTGATAAACGGATTCATGCGGCCCGGCCCCATAAGGGCCAGATTCTGGCGGCAGATAATATGCTGCGCATGACAGATCATTCAGACATTATCTCATCACACAAGGATTGTTCCCAGATCCAGGATGCCTATACGCTTCGATGTTCTCCCCAGGTTCACGGCGCTTCCTGGGATGCCTTTGCCTATGTGGACCGGGTGATCCGGGTGGAGATGAACGCCTCCACGGAAAACCCCCTTATTTTTCCTGAGACGGAAGCCTTTCTGTCCGGAGGGAATTTCCACGGGCAGCCCCTGGCGCTGGCCTGCGATTTTCTGGGCATTGCCATTGCGGAACTGGCCAATATTTCGGAACGCCGGATTGAGCGCCTGGTCAATCCCCAGCTCTCCGGTCTGCCCGCCTTTCTGGTGGAAGACGGCGGATTGAACTCCGGGTTTATGATTGCCCAGTATGCCGCTGCCGCCCTGGTCTCTGAAAATAAGGTGCTGGCACATCCCGCCTCTGTGGATTCCATCCCCACGTCGGCCAATAAAGAGGACCATGTCTCAATGGGAGCGGTGGCCGCCCGGAAGTGCCGGGATATTGTGGCCAACACCGAGGAGGTGATTGCCATTGAATTGATGTGTGCGGCCCAGGGCATTGACCTGTTTACGAATATGAAGGCCGGAGACGGCACGCTTGCCGCCTACAAAGAAATCCGGAAACATGTGGACTATATGAAAGAGGACCGGATTCTTTCAACCGATATTGCAAAGACAAAGGCATTGCTTGAGTCCGGTGATATCGTCAGGGCGGTTGAAAGAAAAGTCGGCAAGTTATACTGATTTAAAAACAAGCGTCTCTGCCCGTCTGTTCATTCCGGCCGATCTATTTCGTGGAATTTTTCAGCAGAACGATAGGTCTCTGCATTGGACGTATAAATCCCGGATATGGTCTGAAGCCATTTTAAGATCTGTGTTTGATCCTTAAATCTCTTTTTAATTTTTCCAGGAGAACCTGTCACAAGGGAATAGGGCGGAACGACTGTCTTTTCCAGTACAACACTCCCTGCTGCAATCACGGACCCTTTACCGACAACGGCGTTGTTCATGATCACCGCGCCCATGCCGACCAGGCTCTCATTTTCAATGGTGCACCCGTGGACAATACACCCATGGCCGATGGTCACC
>JANQML010000144.1 GCA_028280105.1 Desulfobacula sp.
AAAACCTTGGGAACGAAGAAGATGGGATCTTCACGCTTTTCCCGGAGGGTAAGAATTTTTGGAAAAAAGATGAAATGGCGGAACCCACTTATGATGAAGCCTTAAAAGCATCTTTAAATTCAAAGCGTTTGTTGTACCGCCAACTGATTTCATCTTTTATGATAAAATTTTATGCAACGTTGAGGTTATCTCCCGTATTTATCGTCAAAGGAATTCCAGAACGCGCGGTCCTGATCCTGCCATCCCTTTCCAAAAGATTTATCAAAAAAGGGCTTTAATACCTTGAACCAGGCCCCCTGTCCCTGCTTCCCCTGGATCCGTGCCCGGATGACTTCGGCGGCATGATCCATCAGGTTTGCCAGCTCGTCTTTGGGAATGTAGGAATCAGCCCCTTTTTCAATGGATGCCTTCAGATTATCCGGGGTCAGGGCATGGGCGGTGAGCATCAGTGCCGGAATCTCTTTTTTTCCGGCCAGTTCAAGAATATCATACCCGTTTACTCCCATGATATCCAGGATGGCCAGATCATAATCTTTTTTGCTTATGGCTGTCTTTGCCTCATCAAACGTGGTCGCCGTATCCAGCCGGCACATATCCAGCAGCTCCTCTATTGTTTCAAGGATATCGGGCTCATCGTCCGCCACCAGGATCTTTCTGCCTTTGAGCAATTCGGTATTTGAAGCGGTATCCAGATCGAATTTGACCGAGGTGACCGGGCACGGGGCCTTCAGAATGATATGCCGGGCCGTGGAACCCAGGATGGCTTTTTGGGTCCGGGATTTTTTCCGTATACCTAAAAAGATATGATCAATATCATTTTCCCCGGCAAACGCCACCAGGTCTTCACCCGGAGAAAGGCCTCTGACGCTTTGCTGTGCGTCACACTGGATACCGGCATCATTAAAAAATTCCCTGGCATATTCCAGGCCCTGCTCGGCACGGGCGATATCGGATTGTTTTTCCGAACTACCGCCTTCCATGGAGGTGACCACGTAGACAAACGCCTGACTCAACCGTGCATACTCTATGGCAAGTGAAAGGGTCAGTCTGCCGACTTCACCACCGTTATACCCCACCAGTATATTCATAATGAACTCCAAGCCATCTCTTTTATTACATCCATCGTTTTCTTCGTTTGTATGATTTGACATCCTTAAAGGACTTTCTGCCGCCGCCCTTTGTAATACCCATATAAAACTCTTTGACATCCGGATTGTTCTGAAGCTCCTCGGACGGTCCTTCAAGAACGATTTTACCCGATTCCATGATATAGGCATAGTCGGATATACCAAGGGCCACCTTGGCATTTTGTTCCACAACCAGAATCGTCGTATCCAGCTCTTGGTTTATTTTTTGAATATTATCAAAAATTTCTTTTACCAGCAACGGGGCAAGACCCAGTGACGGTTCATCAAGCATCAGCATCCGCGGAGCGGCCATCAGGGCCCGTGCAATGGCAATCATCTGCTGCTCTCCGCCCGAACTGTAGCCGGCCATCCGGTTGGTGACCTTTGAAAGCCTTGGGAAGTGTTTGTACATCAGTTCATTATCTTTTTTTATCTGTGCAGACCCGTCTTTTCTTGTAATTGAACCGACAATAATATTCTCGTTCACGGTGAGGTGCTTGAAAACCCGTCTGCCTTCGGGCACCATGACAGCCCCTTTTTTAACGATATCGGTGCCGAGCAGCTGGGTGGTATCTTCGCTGTTAAACTTGATGTACCCTTCTTTTATTGCCCCGTTTTCCGGTTTTAACAGACCGCTGATGGCACGCAGTGTTGTCGTTTTTCCGGCACCGTTGGTACCGAGAAGCGAGACAATGCTGCCCTTTGGCACGTGGAGGCTGACGCCCCGAAGGACCTGTATGATATCGTTATAAACCACTTCGATGTTGTTGACTTCTAACAGATTGGTTTCCATAGGCATTTTCTTTGAGTCGGTTATCCTTTAAATGGTGCCGGCACCCGTGAAGGTACCGGCGGTCGGTCAGATAGAGATGAATCTAAGCTTACCTGGTGTTTCTGACTTTTTTCATGAATTCGGATTCAACAAAATAGATGGACTTGAATATCCCGTCTTTTACCTCATAGATATTAACCGAGTCCACGCCGATCCGGTCTGTTTTGGAAAAAGAGACCGCTGAAACAGCTGTGAAGGATTCAAATGCATTTTCACCGTTCATATTGAGAAGGGCTTTGTACAGATTTTCCGGTGTCACTTCCATACCGGCTTTTTTGGCGTGTTTGATGGCTGTGGTGGCGATCTGCGCCTGCAAGATTCCGGCGGCATAATTGTGTGAGTTGGCGGTTTTCTCATCCCGGCCGTATTTTTGGGCCAGTTCAAGCTGCTGTTTTGCCTTGTCGTTTCCCTCGGTGGTGAGATTAAAAGAACAGGTCCATAAAAACCCTTCGGCGGCATCACCGGCCAGGGCGGTCAAATCGCTTCCCCCGGTGTAATGGGCTCCCAAAAAGGTCAGCTTACCGGGTTCGCCAAAAGAGGCGGCCTTTACATTGAGGCGGACCGCATCTTTGAGCATGGTGGCCACAGGGGACTGGACCGTATGGGAGATGACATATTGGACATCTTTTCTGAGCAGCCGTTTGAGCATGGCCGAGTTATCCAGGTCTTTCCCGTGCTCCACCACTTCCACGATGTCAATGGGGAGTCCCATCTTTACGGCCTTCTGGGTGTCTTCAAGGGGGCCGCGTCCAAATGCCGACGGGTGGATGAATATGGCCACTTTCGGGGTGCCGCCGCCCTTGTGGTTTTTAACCACATACTCTGCCAGGGCAACCACGTTTTCCGAATAGGTGGCCACGGGAATGAAAATGTAGTTTGAATCCACCAGGTTGCCTTCGTGGTAGGAAGACGGTGCCGTGGGCATCTGTTCTTCTTCAAAATCCTGTTTCAATCCCAGGGTGGAACCGGTGGAGTAATTCAGATAAAAGACCATACCGTCATCCAAAAATTCTTCAAAATTCCGTTTGGTCACATCGGTTTTGTATTGATCATCCCGGATGGTGTAGTCAATTTTATCCTCTCCGAGCATTTTTGTATCGTTTACATATTTGAACCAGTCTTCAACCCCTTTGGAAAGAGGGTTCCCCGCATCGGAAGTCGGGCCGCTGATGGCGCCTGAGAATGCTATTTTATACATCTGCCCGGCGGTTGCAGATGCGCTGAATGAGAAAATGATCATACCCAGTAACGCGTTGAATAATAAAAATTTGATGGTTTTCATGGTTTAAGCTCCTTATGGTTGCGGGTTATGGTTTCTTATCTCTATAAAATCAGGGTGTTATTTCATCCTATGCTGATTAATACCGGAACGGCCACAGTTTGGTATAGGACTTTACAATCCGCCACCAGTTGGCAATACCCCGGGGTTCGAACATTAAAAAGAGAACGATAACCAGGCCGAAGGTAAACGGTTTGAGGGCGGTTGCCAGGTTCATGGATGAGGGCAGGTACTGGCCGGCAAATTCAGACAGATGCTCCACCTGCAGATCCAGATACTTGATGGCAATCGGTCCCCAGAAAGACCCGTTCAAGGTTCCCAGTCCCCCGACAATGGCCATGGCAAGATAGTAAACCGATTCGTGCAGGGTAAAGGATTCAAATCCGACCCCCCGGTATACATAGGCGTGCAGGGCACCGGCAACCCCTGCAAAAAAACCGGCCAGGGCAAAGGCATATACTTTTGTCAGCCCCGGGTTCATCCCCATGGCATCGGCGGCCCGGTCATTGTCCCGAACGGCTATCAGGCATCTGCCGTAGCGGGTCTTTAACAGGTTTCTGATCCCGAATCCCAGCAGAATAACAATGGTCAGTATGACAAAATACCAGAACAGATAGTGATCCTTTCGCCCCACTTTTCCGGTGAACCAGAAGACCCGGCCCACGGATATGGTCTGGCCCTGATTAAAAAAGGACATAAAATTGATAATCCACTGGAATATCATCTGAAAGGAGAGGGTGGCAATGGCCAGATAGAGATGTTTAAGCCGGAAAGCCGGCAACCCGACAAGCCCTCCAAAGGCGGCCCCGACCCCTCCGGCCAGAATAATAAGCACCGGCCACATATGGGTGACAATGATATGATTCTGCCCGATGACGGTGCAGAACGAGGCCACAGTATAGGCACCGATACCCACAAATGCAGCATGACCGATGGAGATCAGGCCGGCAAAACCGGTGACCAGGTTCAGCCCCATGACCGCCACAATGGCGATCAGGATATTGTCGATCACAAACATATTTTTATTGCTCATCGGAAAAAGCAGGGGCCAGGCATAGAGTGCGACCAGGAAGATGACAAAAATGGATCGGTCCAGGCTGGTATAAAAGGTTCGCTGTTCCTGTTTATAGTCGGTATTAAAGTTCCCTGTTGCTAACCATGAATTTGCTGACATAGGCTACACCCGCTCAATTTCGTGGATACCAAATAAACCGTGAGGTTTAAATAGGAGTATGATTAAAAGTATGATATACGGCATGACATCGCCGGTGCCGTTCAATCCCCAGTTGCCGTCCAGGTATCCGCTGGCAAACTGCTGGATCAGTCCCATGATGATACCGGCAACCACCGCCCCTTTGATCGAATCCAGTCCGCCGAGTATAACCACCGGGAATACCACGATACCAAAGGCGTGAAGCGTATCAAAATTAAGTCCCGTGATATTTCCAATGATACATCCGGCGGCAGCGGCTGACAACCCGGCAGTGGCCCAGGCAAGTCCGAAGACCCTGGGTACGGAGATTCCCACGGACATGGAGCCGAACTGATCGTCGGATACGGCCCGCATGGAGATTCCCACGGTTGATTTTTTAAAAAACCAGGAAAACAGGCCGATGAGGATAAAGGTGATGATCACCCCCACCAGCTGGGTCCAGGAGATGGAAACCCCGCCAAAGGAAAGCGGTGTCTGGGGTAAAAAGGGCGGGAATGAAAAATTCTCAGTCCCAAAGGGGGTCAGGTAGATCAGGCCGTCGATGATTGACGCCAGGCCAATGGTTACCATAATGACCGATATAATGGGTTCCCCGATCAGGCGGCGCAAAAAGATCCGTTCCACACTCATGGCCAGAAAAAAGGTAATCACCATGCTTCCAATAAAGGAAAAGAAGACCGGAACCCCTAAATCCACTGTCAGAAAATAGGTGATAAAGGCACCTGCCGCAATGATCTGGCCGTGGGCGAAATTGGCCACACGG
>JANQML010000182.1 GCA_028280105.1 Desulfobacula sp.
GTTCAACCCGGTATGAGCCCGAAGGAGGACCCTGTGGATTGTCTTGGGGACTGTTTCTGTAATAATCTTTTCCATACCAGTCCTGACACCACTCCCAGACGTTTCCGCTCATATCATAAATCCCCAGACCATTGGGAGCCTTGGTCCCAACCGGGTGAGTTTTACGACCACTGTTGCCGGAATACCAGGCAACCCGATCGATATTATTACCACCGGAATACTTCTCATTTTTGCCCCCGCTTCTGGCTGCATACTCCCATTCCGCCTCATAGGGCAGCCTAAAGTTCCTGCCGGACCGGCTGTTCAATTCTCGGATAAATGCCCGGCAGTCGTTCCAGGATACCCTCTCAACCGGATGGTTATTGCCGTTTTTAAAGCGGCTGGGGTTGCTGCCCATGATTTTTTGCCACTGGCCCTGGGTCACCTCGTACCTGCCCATCCAGAACCCGTCCACGCAGACCCTGTGCACCGGTTTTTCATCATCGTCTCCCCCACCAAAGGTATCTCCCATCTGAAAACAGCCGCCTTCCACCCAGACAAATTCCATACCGGTCGCAGGTTCGGTAAAGGTGTCTCCGGCCCTTTTTCCGGACAGGGCATGGATCGTTTTCTCCGCAAGTGTCACATGCAGGTCCACACCCTGGGTTCCTGACATCTCAACCCACTGCTTTTTTGTTTCATATCCCGGTTTGGAGACTTCGATATGATATCTGCCCGGATCAAGCGCGATTCCGTCATGATATGCCTGGGCAATGTTCAATATCCTGATTTGGGCGGCCCGGGGGTCTGTGTTCACGTAGAGTTTTGGTTTGACGACCTTTTTATCCAGGAAAAAAGTCACCATGGCTTTTCTGCCCGCATTCACCTGAATCGTCTTTTCCTCCGGTGCATAACCGGTTTTGTCTGCGCGAACCTTGTAGGTTCCGGGCTCTATTCCGTTCAGGGAGACCGGGGCTGATCCCCTGAACCGGTTGTCCAGAAAAATATCAGCACCCGGGGGTGTCGAGTTGATCGCAAGGCTGCCTGTGTTGCGGGGTGCGGATTGGGGGGCCGGGGTATCGACCGTGGCAGTGCCCCCGGCCAGAAAATATTCCGGTATGGGGGATGTGGAGAGCCAGGGCACCTGGGTGTTACCGGTTTTGTGCATCACGTCCAGACCGGTCTGATTAAACATTTTCTGCACATCCATACCCGGTGACTGGATATTTTTCAACAGGGCCGCCGTATAGGTGCCGTTGCGGCCGGTGCCGTCGGCAGCCACGGACCCGGCAGAGGTGGCATAGGCAATCACGGTACCGGGCGGTGCATCCATTCTGGCCAGCCCTTTTGCCGATGTCCTGAAACTTCTTTTAAAGGGATTGTCCCGGCAGGCGTCCAGAATCACGATGTTCATGGGGTTTCCTGCGGCCTGCATGGCAGCCAGGAACCGTCCGGCTCCCAAGGCTTCCGACTCCACCTCCCACTCTTCCATGATATTGTTCTTTACCGGGATCAGGTAATTGGTCCCGTTGATCTGCATGCCGTGACCGGCATAGTAAAACAGGCCGATCTCAGACCGGGACAGTTTTTTTTTAAATGCCCGCAGCGCCTCTTTCATGGTTCCCTTGTCAGCATCGAGTTTCAAAATCACGTCAAACCCCAGGCTCTTGAGCACAGCGGCCATGTCCCTTGCATCATTGACCGGGTTGGCAAGCGGCGCACTTTTGTACTTGCTGTTGCCGATGATCAGGGCTGTACGGTTTGCAGCAAGGCTCTGGCTCAAGGAAAGGAGGACCAGAGCGGATATCAGTATAAGGGAGAACGGAGGAAGGGAGACCGGAGGAAGGGGGACGGATATGGATTTAAAATTTTTCATTTCTTACCTTTATTAATTGATACAGCATTGCTGAAATCTTTTTTGTTGTTTCCAATATATCATCACCTGCAGGCTTTTCCATCATACCGGTTTCCACAGCCAGATAAACCTGTGTTCTCAATTCAGCACACGACCCCTTTGAAATGTATAAGAACCGGATAAAATCCTTGTTTGTACTTCTCTCAAACCCTTCAGCTATGTTTGAAGGAATGGAAACGGCAGCCCGCTGCATCTGGTCCCGAAGACCATAATCACGACACGCCTCCAGAGACCGGTAAATTTTAACTGCCAGCCGCATCCCTTCTTTCCAAACTTCAAGATCTTCAAACCTGCTTACCATCCATCTCCCCCCGCCTCCGGTCTCCTTTTCTCCGGTTTCCCGTCTCCCTTAATTCATCTTTATCTCCACCCGCCGGTTCATCTGTTTGTTGAAAGGCCCGTCATTGGGACGAAGCGGCATGGCTTCGCCATAGCCCCGGATGGTCAGCCGTGAAGGGGCAATATGAAACTGAGCCAACAGGTAGCGATAGACTGCCTCGGCACGGTCAAAACTGAGTTTAAGGTTGTACTCATCTGCTCCGTCCGAATCGGTATGACCTGCTATCAGCAGGTCTGCATGGTTGAGTGCGTCAGATGTCAGGGCCAGTCCAAGTTCCCTTAATTGCGGAAAAGCGGTTTTCCGTATGGTGGCTGAATTATAGTCAAATTCAATCTTCAGCCGGGCTGTGGGAATGTCCTGGTTGTCCACAACTTTGATGGTCTTGGTTTCATAGCCGGCAGGGTCAGGCCCTGCATCCGGGTTACCCACCACGGTGACAGCCCCGCCGGCATTTTGCGCTGGTGATTTTTCCACCACCACGATACTCCTTGTTTTCCCTTGCGGGAGAAAACTCCTGTACTTGACCGGTTTGCGGGTCAATTCCCGGACAATCTCCTGATGGGTGTTTTGAAAAACCGGATCATCAGCCAGAACTCCCCCGGACAGGATAAGGAGAAGTCCGGCTGCGGATAAAAATGTTTTAAGTGGATGTCTGCTCATCTTTTCCTCGCTTTCAGCTGATAACAATCGACCAGGGGCTGCGCCCCTGGACCCCCATTGGACTTGTTTTAGAACCGATATTCCGCCAGACCGGCCT
>JANQML010000188.1 GCA_028280105.1 Desulfobacula sp.
TATACATCCCGGATCAACTGCATCTGGGCCTCAGCCCTGGGAGCTGTTATGCTGTTGCTGCGGCCGTCCTGGTTGATGCCGGACCCTGAAATCACGGCATAGATCTCATCCCCGTCTTTTACGGCGTTGTCCAGCCGTTTCAGAATCAGCAGGCCTGCGCCTTCCCCCCTGGCATATCCGTCCCCTTCCGCATCAAAGGTTTTACACCTGCCTGACGGGGAGAGGAAGCCGCCTTTGCTCATGGCAATGGTGTACTCGGGCCTCAATATGATATTCACACCGCCGCTGACGGCCAGGGAACAGGTGCCTGAAAGCAGTTCCCGGCAGGCCAGGTGAATGGCAACCGCCGAGGAAGAGCAGGCCGTATCTATGGTCATGCTCGGGCCGTTGAGGTCAAAGGTATATGATAACCGGTTGGACAGCATGCACCCGGTTGAACTGATGGCGGTATGGGCCGCGATATTTTCCCGGTTGTAGGTGTTCAACAGGTGGATCTTATTGTCCATGGTAAATCCGCCGATGAAGACCCCGGTCCGGGAGCCCCTGACATGCTCCGGTATGATTCCGGCATCTTCAAGGGCTTCCCAGGTCAGTTCCATTAATAACTTCTGCTGGGGATCCAGGTGAAGGGCTTCCCTGGGGGAGATATTGAAAAACCGGGCGTCAAACCGGTCGATTTTTTCCGTAATGAAGCCGCCCCGGTCCACATAGGTCTTTCCCGGTGCATCCGGATCCGGGTCCCAGAATTTTTTCCGGGACCATCTGTCTTCCGGTACCCGGGAGGTGGCATCGATTCCCCCGCAGACAAGCCGCCAGAAATCTTCCGGCGTATTGGCCCCGCCCGGGAAACGGCAGGACATTCCGATAATGGCAACTCCTGTTTCTGTCTGATGATATGATCTGTGTTTATCCAGCATGTTTCAAATCCGGTTATTAATGGGTTCCGTTTACAGGATCGGGCCGGGGCCGAACGGCAGGGGCTGACCAGGGGTAAAACCCGGGGGCCCGCAGGTCCAGTGAACCGCCGCATTCCCCTGGGGTGTGGTATTCTCCCCCAACCAGTCGGTTAATGAGGTGTTGGTCCTTTCCATAATAGTGGGCGCGTAGGCAGGCCAGCCGGCTTGATCAAAGTCCATGATCACCCTGTACAACTGAAAATAGGCCTCATTTTTTATCCGGGTGGGTGCGTTCTTGCCGCTGCCTTTGTGTTTGTCCTGGCGCATTAGAACAAAACTTTTGTACAGGTAGATTTTTATGCTGCCCTCGATTTCAATTGAGTTTTGCACAAACAGGTTGAGCTGTTCATTGGTATTGGGCGAGCTGGCTGCGGCATGGGCAAGGCTCCATAGGCTGTTTTTTATGTTTTCCCGGTCCTGGGCGGCAATGCCCTGGTAATGTTCCAGTATCTTGTCCACAATGGTACCCCAGTCCGCAGACCAGTTCATCTCTTTCCGGTCATTGACAGCGGTGTGGAGAACAGGACAGTTGAACAGCTGCTGTAAATAGTCCTGAAAACGTGCCTGGTTGTCACTCTGGTTCAGGTTTCTCGGGTTGAACCCGGAGGCGTTTCTGGCAAGGGTCATTATCATGGCGCATCCCGTTGCCGGGCTTTCCACCAGCCTTGACCGGGCAGCCTTCATCTGCCCTGCGTTTCTGGCTTCCAAGTAAGCCTGGTCTTTCTGGAGGGCTGTGCCCGCACCGGAGCCGATCAGCCTGGCACTGACCACAACCGGCAGGCCCGGTGCACTGTTCAGCCGGGTGCAGAAACCGTTCAACTCTTCCGGAAGCCCTGCCGTGGTCAAGGGTGCCGAAAGGCCTGAAATCCATTGCTCCATTTTTTCGGTGGTCATTTTTCCTGCCTTTCATCCGGTTGAGTCAGGTTTGTGAATGATTTCTCCCAGTCGGCAAGGGAGGTGAAGCTCATGGACGCAATCTTTTCCGCCCAGTTTTTCCAGATTGATACCTCAAGCCCGAATTCCATGGTCAGCCCGCTCATATCCAGTTCATAGGCATAGCTGATCTTTGTCTTGAGCATCTCTTTTTTCTTTTTCCGGTGCAGGTTGTAGGTGAGTTTCAATGTGTTGCTATAGAGCAGCGGCGCGTTCTGCCCGGAGATCTGCCAGAAGTAGATATACATGGTAACACTCTGGATGATCCGGTCCTCTGAGTCGCTGTCAGCCGCTGCAGTGGCCGGGGGATCTACCGGCGACAGGTTTTGGGGCAGGCTTTTTTCAAGTATTCCGGCCAGCTCCTTTTCCCGGCCCGAAAGGGTGGTGGTGTCGACACTTCCCAGGAACAGGGTTGAGACGATGTCGTCCACCAGCTTATCGTAATTTTCGTAAGTTTTGTGGTAGGTTTTCTGATCCGATGTTTTAAGGGTCATCAACGGACAGGAGTAAAGGTTTGAGTTGAAATTGTTGAACGCACTGCTCGAATCCTTTCCCATACTGGGGTTAAATTCGGTTTTTTGGGCCGACATCCCGATTACCGTTGCCAGGCCGGTTGCCGGCGCATCCTGAAAGGCTTTGATAAAATCAGGGTCACCCGGTCCGGCGTCACGGTAAAGGGCAGCCACTTTTTTATCGGTTTCCATCAAATCGTTGTTTGAGACATCTGCAAGGGCCAGGCGCATGATCTCCGCCTCCCCTGTCAGCTTGTCCATGGAGAGGTTCAAGGTTTCCTGGGATGCTGTCAGAACCCCGGGTGAATGCCCAGCCAGCCAGTTTTCCAGTTCTTTGGTCATTTTTATATCCTTCTTTATTTTTTTGGGGGAAGGCCGGCGGATGACCGATAGCGGACCATC
Source organism: Desulfobacula sp. (assembly GCA_028280105.1). Lineage (GTDB taxonomy): Bacteria > Desulfobacterota > Desulfobacteria > Desulfobacterales > Desulfobacteraceae > Desulfobacula. The sequence goes on from JANQML010000188.1 coordinate 2,804, forward strand.
TGCCGGCCGAAGTTCCGGACCTGTATCATTTCAGAGCATCAATGGGCTTCGTTCCTTTGGTTGAGGTTTTATTATCGTCCAGCCAGTCATTCATTGTGCCGTCATAGGCCTCCTTGACTTTGCTCCACCAGTCCGGCCACAGGTCGGTCTGGAATTCCAGTCGGAGTCTGAGCACTTTGAATGTCGACTGTTTTGTATCGTAACCTTTGCCCTTTTTTTCGTAAAACGTGGTTTGCGAATCGTACAGGTAATACGAAATTACGTCATCCACGTTGACGACATTTTGTACAAAGACGTTCTGTTTTTCGTCCTGTTCCATTTTGCTGGAAGCTGCCTGGGCAAGGTTTTTCAGTCCCGATACAATGGAGCTTTTATCCTTTTCAGCGATCCCGGTGAAGGTGTCTGCAATGGAGTCGATCAGTGAATTCCAGTCTGAACTTTTTTTGGTGATATCAAGCTGGTCCGCCAGTTTAATCGTATAGAGGGGGCAGGTCAGAAGTTTCTGTTTAAAGGCTTCAAATTTGGAGGAATCCGCAGCCGGCCCCAGGAGTTTGGGAATGTAACCCGCAGAATTTCTGGCCATATTGGCGCAGTTGACAGCACCTAAAGCCGGATTATTTTCCCAGTTTTCATTGCCTTTGGCCTCGTCGGATTTGGGCCCGGTGATGGCGGCCATTGACGGTGCTGAAACGGCTGTATCGGCATTACGTAACAATGCCATTGTGTCCATTACTTCGGGCGAGTGTAATTTTTCGACAGCACTTGCGCTGTTTACCATAAGCCAGGCATGCATGTGATCTGGATTCATAGCCATGATACATCTCCTTGGTGTTATAAAATTGATGTTAGAAATTTTAAACGTTGATTTATACTGGTTGTCAAAATAACGTTCCGATTAAGTTTCTAATGTTACTGTTGAACAGCAAATGACGCCAGGACTGTCGGCCCTTTCAGAGAGCTTGACATTATCAAGACCTTTTTTTTCGGAACATATTTTTGTCATTTGCTATAGATGAATCGAATGAATGTAAACAGATGCGGGCCTATATCATGATGCACCACCTCCCTTCGCCGCGTTGAGCGGAACATTGAATATGGATCGCGGCCTTGCTTGCCGGAGGTGAATCCTGAGACGATTTCAGGTCAGGCTGCCAGACAAGGAGGACGCCGACCTTTCCGCCAGAGAGTTGACCTGAAAGGCAATGAGTGATCCTGTTGGGAAACCAAATTTTTTAGAGTGTCATCAACCTGTTCACTAGAAAGATTACGGACAGTGATACGGAGAGCAGCAATTCAAAAATATCTTTATTTATTGTTTTAAAATTACGAATGTTTTGGGAGTTGAGATTCCGACACTGATATGAAGGTAACAAATCAATTTTAAAAAAGTCAAGCATAAAATGCCAGAGTAAACGAATGTAGAACCGGCAAGTTTTTTGATCATCTATAATATTAAGTTCTTAGCTCTTGTTAAAAATTTATCTGCGTTTGCTTTCGTCATGTAACTATCTGAAATCATCTATACTGAATTTTACATGTGATGACCCTGGTCGGTTAAAAAACAGTCCTGATTTGAGGCGTCTCTTTCGCCGGAGGTGTCGGTGTCTGGGTGCCGGCAGGGAATGATTCCAGCGGTGCTGTGTGCCATAAGCCCGTTTGATTATAATTGTTTAAAAGACTGATTCACAGAGGCCCCCGTGATGAGGCAAAAACAGCGGCAGTCAAATATTTAAAATTTGACATTCTGTTTTTTTGCGATTAAATATTATCCATAGATAGATTTCAGTATCCTGACGGGGAATCCATTCCCCCGGCCATAACGATCCGTTTTGCAGCCAAACCCTTAATTTATCTTACTCGTCCCGTTACGTGTTCAGCTGACAGCGGGAATGGAAAAAAAGAAAGAGAGGTATCCCCGGAACAAATCCGTTTATCGTGTTCAGGGACACGGGTTCCTGGCATCGGCACGCAAAAACCGACTATAAATCAAGGAGGAGATAGATGTCATCCCAGGTGATTAACATTTATTCCGGCTGGAGAAGGGTATACACGGACATCGTGTTCGAGGGGGCAACCAAGCAGACACCGGTTTTGATCGATACCGGAAGCTCTGAACTCGCTGTCTGTCCCGGAACCGAGATGGGGAACGCCAGGCCGACGGGGCACTATGCATCCTGCGCCTATGGCGACGGCTCCTACGGCTGGGTGGGAGAGTGGTACGAGGGGAAGGTGACCTTTGGTACACCCGGGGGGTGTGTCACTGACAGTAAACCGATGTTGGCCGCAGCCATGAACAATGAAAACGCCCACCTCTGCACTCCCCATCTCAAAGGCATATTAGGCGTCGATTTCGGCGGGAACACCCTGTATACGTCACCCCAGAAAATCGGCGAGTTTACAGGCAGGGGAGAGGTATATCGGAAAGAGTCGTTCGCAACCACCATGCTCAACCCGGGAGACGACTATACGATGGCCTTTATCGGGGTGACACCCGACAACAGCGGACAGGCGGTGATTGCCTTTGGATCTACGGCAGAAGAGATGCTTTCCCGGGGCACCATCGCAGGCAGCACGCTTATCATTAAAAGCAACACCATCTGGTATACGCTGAAGACCCCGATGACGGTTTCTTTCCGGAATGTGGACGGGTTAACAGATAAAATCACCTTCAATGCGTCAAGCGTTAATTATGATCCGATCATTGATTCCGGTACGCCATGCCTCGTGCTTCCCAATGAGGTGCAATATGCCATGTTTGCCGCCGGATTCTCTACCGGCACGCTTCCGTCCGATGCCATCATTGTCATTGAAATGCCCGGGGGCCTGGTTCTTGAACTCCCGCTGAGCCGGCTGGGTAACGTCGCAGAGAACGTCACATTCGGATCCCAGCCAATTCTCGGATTTCCGGTATTCTGGATCTATGACATCAAGTTTCAAACCCAAAAGGAGGTGCTGTCGTTTTATTCCCGGTGATCCCGGCTTGGGGACGGCCGGTCCAAACGTTTTATCCGGGTTCTGAAGGCCATGTTTACCTCAACGTTGCATAAAAATTTTATCATAAAAGATGAAATCACTTGACGATACAATAAACGCTTTAAATTTAAAGACACTTTCAAGACTTCATCATAAGTGGGTTCCGTCATTTCATCTTTTTTTACAAATTCTTACCCTTCGGGAAAAGCGTGAAGATCCCATCTTATTCGTTCCCAAGGT
>JANQML010000201.1 GCA_028280105.1 Desulfobacula sp.
ACCTTTGCACTGCCGGAGCTGACCTGTTCCGTGTCAGCACTGATTTGCGAAATACTATGGGTGACCTCATTCGTGGTGTCAGAAGCCTGGCTCATGGTGTCGTTGGAATCGGTCACATTGTCGGCTGCCTGGTTAACACTGTTGAAAATTTCCCGGGTTGTAACGGACTGCTCTTCAATGGCAGTGGCCACCGTGGTCATGATTTCGTTTATATCGTTGATGACACGGACAATATCCTCAATGGCACGGACTGAATTGATGGTGGTCGCTTGAATACCGGAAATTTTCGAGTTGATTTCGCCTGTGGCATCTGCGGTTTGTTTGGCCAGCGCTTTAATTTCCCCGGCAACCACAGCGAAGCCTTTGCCCGCATTGCCGGCTCGTGCCGCCTCTATGGTGGCATTCAGGGCCAGCAGGTTGGTCTGCTCTGAAATCTCGGCAATGGTTTCGGTAACGTTGCTGATCTCTTTGGCTTCATTGCCCAGGTTATTCACTTTTTCCGAGATCTCTTTTGCGGTTTGTACGGCGATATTTGTAATGGTGTTGCCTTTGGACGTGTTGTTGGCAATCTCCTCGATAGTGGCGGTCATCTCTTCGGTGGCCGAAACGATTGACTGGATGCTGGTCGAGGTCTCTTCCATGGCAGATGAAACCGTATTGATTTTTGAACTCATCTGTTCTGCAGCGGCAGCCACTGCCTGGGAGTTTTCTGAAGTGTTCCTGGATGTTGAGGTCATCTGGGTTGATACAGTGGCCAACTCTTTGGATGAGGCGGCCAGCGTATTGGCATTGCCGCTGATCTTGCCGATCATGGACTGCAATGTTTCCAGGAACCGGTTAAAATACAGGGCCATCTCTCCGACTTCATTTTGATGGCCGGTATCCAGCCGTTTGGTGAGGTCTCCCTCTCCGTCACTGATATCCTTAAGCATGTCTGCGGTACGGCGAACCGGAGCGATAATCTGCCGGGATAAAAAGAACCACAATAACCCCACTCCGATGATCGATGCAATCAGCACGAACACCATGATGGTCTGGCTATGGTTGTTCGCGGCTCGTATGGAATAAACACTTCGGTAAAGCTCTTCATCCCAGGTACCGGCGCCGATAATCCATTGCCAGGGTTCATAATAGCCGAAAACCACTGTCTTTTGACGGGGTTGATCCCCCGGGTTATGCCAGGGATAGCTTGTTTTTTTATAATCACGCATCTGCAACCCCTGAGCCTGACGGATAATGTCCTGGATAAAAAATTTGCCACTGGAATCTTTGGCCTCCCAGACACTTTCTCCGTCGCGTTCCCCGTTCTGGGAGATAATATAACGGCCTTGGGTGTCGAGTACGTAGACATAACCGGTATCCCCCACGGTAATGTCCATTATTTCCTCGCGGAGTTTTTGATTGAGTTCTTCGGGTACACCCACATAGAGAATGCCGACGACTCTTCCCTTATCATTGATGATCGGTGAATAGGCTGTGGCATACCATCTGTTGACAACATATGCCCTCCCCTTAAACTGCTCGCCTGAAAGAATTTTATTTAACACGGGATTGGGTTTCCCGTCCGGGTTTACCGCCGGGATATAGGTCCCGATGGCCCGTTTCTTATCCAGAGTCTCTACATTGGTGGCGACACGAAGCATATCACCTTGTTCATTCATTCGCTGGAAAATCGTGCAGGTCCCGCCTATCAGTTCCCGGACTTTGTCAACAACAGGTGATGTTACGGAGATCTCCGTATTCCTGCCAACCCAGGCGCCGCCAAGGGTCATTTTCGGCAGAGCCAGGCTGGTCTGCTTTTTCGAGAACTGGTTAACCGCCTGCCATTCCACCGTTTCCGTATCAAAACCCACTTCACCGGCTTGTCTTAGCACGTCTTGGGCAACGTTCAGATCAGATTCGACCTTTTTTTGCAGCATTGCCTTCTGGCTGATCAGCATGGCAGTGATGTATGAAATAATCTTTTCCTGTCCCGCCATTGAGAGTTTTGCCGTTTCGGTTTCGGCAATCTGCTCAACCCGGCCCCCCTGCCACAGGGCAATCGTCGTAATAACCAGGGCAGTCAGGCTGGTGGTGATAACTCCTGAGATGATGAGCGCTTTTCCAAGTTTTAATTTTTTGAATAGAATCATGGGCACACCTTTTTTTCGTAAGCTGTTTTTTCGGCGATATTTCGTTCAAAAATCTGGTAATGATTTTTTCCCTAAAATATACAGATGTTATGGATGCTGGATGGTTCTTTGCCGAATAGTTGTTTTGACGGAATCAACAGCAAAATTAAAAACCGGTCAAAAGACGAGGATCTGGCACATTGTATCATTGGTTGTATTATCCGCTCAAAATTCAACTATACTTATGATTACGATAAAATATAGCAAGTTTTAATCCAAAAAAAAAGCCTGGCGTATACATTTGTATCTGTTTCAGCCATATTTGCCGTATAAATTATCTTGATCCTTGTCCGATTATTCCCAGATGTTTCAGCCGGGCGTGAAGCCATTTCGATATACAGAAAAGACCCATGGGTGTGAAAAAAACTATATTAAAAATGTAAAATTTTCTGAAAAATAATGAAAAGAAATTGTTGACAATGATAATAATTCAGACTAACTATGAGAAATGGTCATTTTTTTAATAATAATTATATTAACCATACGGGCATGGAGATAGGTATAGATGCAGCAAATTAGTCTGGATTACGGCGATACCACCCTGTCGGCAAACCTGCCGGATACAGCCGTCGTCGTTGAATACGGCAAAATAAGGCCGGAACCCGAAGGAATTGATCCGGCAGCGGCTGTCCGAAAAGCGCTGGACTCGCCGCATGGGTTTCCCCCCTTAAGGGAGCTGGGCGGCCCAAATAAAAGGATTGTGATTGCTTTTCCGGACCGGGTAAAAGGCGGTGCACATAAAAATGCCCATCGCCGGGTTTCCATTCCTATCATTCTTGAAGAACTCATCAAAGGGGGAACGAAGCTCGAAAACATTACCCTGCTTTGCGCCATCGGCCTTCACCGGAAGAACACGCTGGAAGAGTGGTACGGGTACCTGGGGCGTGACATTGTCGACCAATTCTATCCTGACCGGCTGGTAAATCATGATGCAGAGTCTGAGGACCTGTGCCGGTTCGGGACCGATGAAATGGGCAATACCATCCAGTGCAACCGCCTGGCGGCAGAGGCGGATCTTGCCATTGTGATCGGGCATTGTGCCGGCAATCCCTACGGCGGATACAGCGGCGGCTATAAGATGATTGCCACCGGCATTTCCGGGTGGCAGTCCATCGGTTCCCACCACTGCCCCCAAACCATGTACCGCCAGGACTGGATGGGGGCATCAACCACATCCCATATGCGTCAACAGTTCGAATCCATCGGAAAAGCCATGGAAGCGGGTATCGGCAAGAAGTTTTTTGCAGTGGATGCCGTTCTCAACCAGCATTCCGACGTCATTGCGGTCGAAGCGGGTGAACTGGGTGCCGTTGAAAAGGCAACCTGGCCGGTGGCTGACCAGCGCACCCGGATTTATCTGGATACGGATGATCCGGCGGATGTCCTGGTCATGGGGCTCCCCCGGAACTTTCACTATGGCCCGGGAATGGGGTCGAATCCCATCCTGATGAGCCTTGCAGTCAGCGGCCAGCTTTCAAGATGCTGGCATGCGTTCCGCCCGGGGGGAGTGATTATTGCCGCAGCCGTGTGCGACGGCTGGTTCAACGATGCGTGGTTTCCATCCTATGAAACCACGTACGAAGCACTTCAACAGTATTGCACCCCGGCTGAATTCCTGGCCTCGGAGGACGCAACGGCAATCGTTGAAAATTACGAGTACCGGTTTCGGTATTCCAACCACTATACCTACCATCCCTTTCATGCGATGTCGATGATCAGCGGCGGTGCCGTTGCCAATATCCATGCGGATTCCGTATTTATTGTGGGGGCAAAAGCGCCGCGCTATGTCCGGGGAATGGGACTCACCCCGGTATCGACATTTGACGAGGCAATGCAGCTGGCCCAAAAGCGGGTCGGGACCCATCCAAGAGTTTTGTGTACACCAAACTGTTTTACGTCGGGAATCCCTGCCCACTTATACCTTAAACAATAAATTGAAATGAAAGCATTTAACACCGATAAACCATATAGAGGAGTGAATAGTGCCAAAAGCAACCATGCAGGACGTGGCCCGGGAATCAGGTGTGTCACTGGCCACGGTATCACGCGCCATCAGAAATCCCGAACTGGTCAGCAGTGAGACCCGCGAGCGGGTTGAGGCGGCCATTCAAAAAACAGAATACAAGTATACCATGCTGACACCTGCGCCCGGGGGCGTGATGCCGGTTCTCGGTGTTTTGGTACCCACCTCGATCTGTTTCGGGTTTGCCGACACCATTATGGGGATCCAGGAGGCGAGCCAGGAAAAGGGGTTTGCCCTGACCGTCGGGTATACCAACTATGACAGCAAAAAGGAAAAAAATCTGCTCGAGCAATTCAAGAAGAACCACATTTCAGGCCTGATTCTCACCGGATTTACACTTTCAAACGAACCGCTGATTCGGGACATTGTCCAGTCCGGTGTGCCTGCCTGTGTGATCTGGGAAAAAGCATTTGATGCCGACATCAGTTATGTGGGGATTGATAATTTCAAAGCGGTTTATGACCTTGCAACGCATTTGATCTCACTGGGCCATAAAAGAATCGGGATGCTCTGCGGGCCTTTTTCAAAAAGCGAGCGTCCGTACCGCCGGCTCAACGGCTACCGGGAAGCCCTTGAAGAGAACGGTATTCCCTATGATACCACCCTGGTGTTCGAGGGGAATCCGTCCATGGAAGAGGGGAGGATCGGCATGGAGAAAATCATGTCTCTGCCGGAACCGCCCTCAGCCGTGCTGGCGGCAGCAGATGTTTTTGCCCTGGGAGCCTTGTTATCGGCGCGAAATAGGGGGCTTTATGTACCGGATGATGTTTCCATCGTCGGTATGGATGATATCGCCTATGCGGCATACAGCATCCCGCCCTTAACCACCGCCCGGGTCCCGGCCTTTGAAATGGGGTACAAGGCTGTGGAGGTTGTTGCCCGGAACGTGTCTGAAAAAGAACCTAAAATTGTACACAAGTGTTTGGATGTACCCATTGTTCACAGGGAATCGACCCGGGAATTCAAGGCATGAACATCCATGCTGCCGGAATAAAAATAATACGTTTGCAAAAGGAGGGGTTGTGTCACGATTTGCATTGGTTGTTACCTTAAAACTCAAACCCGGTTCAACCGAAAAATTCATACCGCTGATCATGGAGAACCAGGCGTCATCGCTTGCCAATGAAGAGGGATGCCGGAATTTCATCGTCATGAAAAATCAGGAGCAGGAGGACACGTTTCACTTCTACGAAGAGTACGACAATCTGGATGCATTTAAGCTTCATCAGAACAGTGACCATTTTAAAACGTACTTTGATGCGGCAAAAGACCTGATGGTTGAGCGGATTTGGCATCGCTGCGAAGTGGTTGAATAAAAGGAGGGTTCATTTAAAGTAAATGTGAAATTTACATCGTTTCTTATCATAAAGAGGCGGCACAGCAGAGAAAGGAGTTAGAAATGGAAATTCAACAGTATATCGATTACTCGACCCTGAAACCGGAGATGACGGTAAAAGAGGTCAAAGCAGCACTTGAAAAAGCGATAGAGGACAGGTATGTCGCCATATGTGTCAGGCCCTGCGACATCGATCTTGGCGTCAATATCTGCAAGGGTTCGGATACCCTTCCCTGCTGTGTAATGGACTATCCCCACGGTACCGGCGGAAAAGAGGCAAATGAGGCGCTTGCCGGGATCTATGCCAGACAGGGCATCAAAGAGATCGACATGGTCATGAATTTCGGTTTTGCCCGGTCGGGTTTGTGGGATGCGGTGGGAGACGAGATCGCGGCCGTGTCGCGGACGGCTCACGACAACGGTGCCATTGTCAAGGTTATCTTTGAAATCGGGCACCTTTCCCTGGATGAGATTGGAAAAGCCACAGAGGTCTGCATTGAAAACAATGCCGATTTTGTGAAAACCTGCACCGGCTTTTACGAACCCGTGACAGAGGAAGCCGTGCAGAAGATGTTGGATACGGCTGCCGGGCGTATCAAGGTAAAGGCGTCCGGTCCGGGTATCTTTGATCTGGCAACGGCCAAAAAATATATTGAGATGGGTGTTGACCGGCTGGGCATCGGATATGCCTTCTCGGACAAAATACTGGCCGAAGCCCGTGGCAAAAACCTGCCCGGAGCAGATAAAAATACAGTTGAAAACGGCTATTAAAGTACCGCCGTATCCGGCCGGAACAAAAAAGAGAAAGGAGTAGGCATGTGTAACTTGGAATTTAATTTAAAAAAAATCAAACCGATCATTTGCAATGAGATTAAAAAACGTATCAGAGTGACGGTCTTACTTGTTTTTGCACTGCTTTTTATCCCGGCGACCGCTTCATTCAGCGCGGCCGGCAGCACCATTGAGATTAAAGTGGGGAGCCATGAGCCTGAAGGGCATTTTCTTGTGCAGTCCGTTTACCTTCCCTATACCAGGGAAATAGAAAAACGGACCAATGGCAAGGTTCAGTTTAAATGGTATCATGCCGGCAGCCTGGTTAAGGCCAATCAAACCTATGACGCATTAAAAGGCGGACTCATTGACATGACCCCGACCCTGGCGATGATGACCATGGAAAGCCAGTTTCCGGTCAGCCGGGTGATGACCCTGCCGTTTATGTTCGACAGTACGGTACAGGTGGACCGGGTCTATAAAAAAGCATATGAAACCATTCCTGAGTTCCGGGACGAGTACAAAGAAATAAAACTGATCGGTTTTCATGGCTCGGATTTTTTCAATCTCCACATGGTGAAAACCGCGCCTGAAACGGTTGAGGATATGAAAGGGCTGACCCTGTGGGCGCCGTCCAAAACCGTGGTTGAGCTGGCCAACATTTTTGAGGCCACCCCCCGGAGTATCAAAATCGAGGACATTTATATGTCCCTTCAGCGCAAAGCCATTGACGGCGCCTTTTTCCCAACCGCGCCCCTGGCCAAATGGAAGCTGACCGACGTGTGCGACAACCACACCATCGTCAACTCGACGCTTGTACTGATCCCCATGGCCATGAGCGAAAGGACCTGGAACAAGCTACCGGATGATGTAAAGGCGGTTTTCAACGATATGACGCCTTCCCTGACCGACTTCTGCGGCGCCATTGTTGACAACAGACGAAACCACCTCTTAAGTCAGCTCAAGAAGAGAGGGGATACCATCAATGTGCTGCCGGATGCCGAACTGGCCCGGTGGAAAGAAAAGGCAAGCGTCATGTACGACAACTGGATCAAGCTGATGGGGTCCAATGGTATGGACGGGGAGGCCATACTTGCCAAAGTCCAGGAGATTGCCAAAGAGTACCGCGGCTCAGCATATGAACCCGCACCCTGGTGGGGAACGACCTGGAAGAAATGATACGGCCGGATTTACAAAATGGAACGCCGCAGCCCGGATCTTTTTTTAAGTCGGGCTGCAGCGGCAGCCGGTCAAACAGTGTAACTATGAATTGGCAGTAAAGATGGCATTTTCCCCGAAAAAGACCCCGGTTTCAAACGGCTGTGCCACATCGGCAACAGGCCCGGATATTTTTGAGACCGCTGCAAATGGTTTGAACAGGGTGTTATTCCCCATATCCCGGTATCTTTGCTATGCCGGTGCCGTGATTACACTCCTGATGGCGCTGGGAATGATCGTTGACCTGATCAGCAGGTTTATTTTAAACAGACCGCTGCCGGGTATGATTGAATACCAGACCTTTATGCTGGTGATAATGGGCTTTTTCAGTCTGGCTTACACCATGGTAAAGGACGGCCATGTGTCGGTGGACATTCTGATGGCCAGATTCCATCCGGATCTGCTGGCTTTTCTAAAAAGCATCTTCTCGATCTGGGGCATGTTCATTTTCCTGGTCATGAGCTGGCAAAGCACCCTCAGGGCCATGGATGCCCTTGCAAGCAATAAAGCCGCCGATATTACCCGGATTCCCTATTACCCGCTCTACTTGATTGTGGCAGTGGGCACCCTGATGATCGCCCTGGTGCTGTTCAGTCATCTGTTAACCCATCTTTCCGGATTGTACCGGTCATTCAAATCCAAAACCCCCCTTGTCTTTACCGCCATCCTCATTGTTGCTTTCGGGATCATGCTGTCCGCCCAGGTATTGAATTTATTTTCAATAGAACTGGGCAAAACAACGGCCGGGATTATATATATGGCCGTTTTGCTGGCCGTCCTTGTCCTGGGGTTTCCGGTGGCATTCTCAATGGCCTTTACCGGGCTTATCGGTCTGTTGTACCTGACCGACGGCGAAGTGGTCATCAACATCGTCAGAATGAATACCTTTGATTCTGTGGCCCACTACTATTTTTGCGTCATTCCCTTCTTCCTTCTCATGGGTTTCCTGGTTTTAAAGGCGGGAATCGGCACCCGGCTCTACCGGGCCGGCAGCAGGATTTTCGGGCGGCTGCCGGGCGGGCTGGCCATCGGCACGGTCTTCGGATGCGGCGGTTTTGCCGCCATCTGCGGTGAAAGCGTGGCCTCGGCAGCCACCATGGGATCGGTATCTCTGCCTGAAATGAAGCGATACAATTACGATGACTCGCTTGCCACCGGTTCGGTGGCCGCCGGAGGCACCCTGGGAATCCTCATACCACCCAGCATCGGCTTTATCGTTTACGGCCTGGTCACTGAAGAATCAATCGCCCGATTATTTATGGCCGGTATTATCCCGGGTATTATCTTAACCCTGGGCTTTGCCGTTACCATCTACATTCAGTGTAAACTGAACCCGCAACTGGGCCCGAAGGCGGAAAAGGCCGGTTTTATCGACGTCATCTCATCGGTCAGGGATGTATGGCAGGTTGTCCTCCTGTTTACGATGGTCATCGGCGGTATCTATTCCGGTCTTGTCACCCCGACAGAGGCGGGGGGCATCGGTGCTTTCGGCGCCCTGGTGATTGCGCTCTTTACCCCCGGTTTTAATAAAACCAAGCTGTTTGAGGCACTGCTGCAGGCCACCCAGATGACCGCAATGATCATTACCATTCTCATCGGGGTGTCGCTTTTGGGATATTTTGTGACCATGACCGATATCCCCATGCTTTTTGCCACCTATATCCAGGGGCTTGATGTCTCGCGCTATGTGATCCTCGTGCTGATCCTGCTGCTCTACCTGTTCATGGGCATGCTCATGAATATCATTCCCATGATGATGCTCACCCTGCCGATTCTTTTCCCCACGGTGACCGCACTGGGTTTTGATCCCATCTGGTTCGGGGTTATTATGGTCATCATGATGGAAATGGGCCAGATTACCCCTCCCATCGGTATTAACGTCTTTGTGATTCACGGTGTGGCCAAAGATATGAACGTGCCGATGTCAACCATTTTTAAAGGCATTGTGCCGTTTATCATCGTCGAGGTGCTGGTGATCCTGCTGCTGACTGTTTTCCCGGATATCGTATTGTTTTTGCCGGGAGCCATGGATGTACTGCCTGCCATCGAGTGATCACGCAGGTGGCGGATACTTTCAATTCACCCGGGACACATAGATATCATCCCCTATTTTTGCCGGAGATTAAACCATGAGTTACACAGAGAATGACCGTTTAAACGATACATTGGAAACCCGTCCAAAGGACCGTGTCCCCGTTATTGCGGGCACCATTTTGTGGGCGGCAAGCAATTTTCCGCATGCATCGTATGAAGAGATTGTCTCTGATCCGGATCTCATCACCGCAGCCCAATTGTGGGCAAAAGACCTGCTTGGTTTTGATCTTCTCTACCCCACACCGGATAATTGTTTTATCTCCGAAGCCTTTGGGTGCCGGATCAGATATACCCAAACAGGCCCGATCGTTGATGCACTCCCCTTAAGCCTGGAGAACATAAGTGGAGTTGAAAACCTTCATTTTCCAAATCCCGGGAAGGACGGCAGATTCCCGATGATACGGGAGGCGGCACAAAAGCTGTTTAAAAAATCAGGCGGAACCGTGCCCATCGTGGCCAATATAGAGGGGCCGTTCACAAGTCTGTGCCGTGTCATCGAAGTCGAGCTGATTCTGCGCATGATGCTCAAAAAACCCCGGATAGTGGACAGACTGCTGGACAAGATGAACCGGCTTTTAATCGAGTTTGCAAAGGCGCTGGTCGAAACCGGTGTGAACTGCATCTCCTTACCCGAACCCACCGCCTCTGCGACCATGATTTCACCCCGGATGTTTCGAAAATTTGTCCTGCCGCATATCCGGGAATTCACAAATCAGCTGGACATACCGGTCCTGCTCCATATCTGCGGCGACACAACCCCCATACTCGATGCCATGGGAGAGTCAGGGGCGGATATCCTCAGCCTGGATCAATGCATGGATCTTGCAAAAGCCCGGGCCCTTGTACCTGAAAAGGTGATTGCCGGGAATGTGGATCCGGTGGCATCATTGCTCATTGGTGATGTTAAAACGGTTGAGCAGGATGCGCTTCACTGTCTTAAAACAATGGGAACCGAGCGGTTCATCCTGATGCCCGGATGCGGTCTCCCGCCTGATGCGCCTGCTGATAATATCAAGGCCATGGTCCGTGTGGCTGCGGAGTATGGTCTGAGCCGGCAATTACCGGAATAAATAGCCGGGTTAAAAAACCTTAAAAAAGATTACGCTTGGAAATGACGGCTCTGTGACGGGAGGCGTTGACAAACAGGGAGGATAAAAATGGATGATAAGAAAAACTGGATGCTCAAGGGGATTTTTTATGAATGCTGCCGTGTAGAAGACGGCCACTGCGGATTATGGTTCGGACGGGATCTGCCTATGCCTTGTGCCAACCTGGTCACGTATCAGATTACCCAAGGGCAGATTGAAAATGTAGACATGAAAGACGTTGTGATCTTACTGCACCAGGACGGCATCGGCCCGAAATTCACCGATATGGTGGGCGGGGCGGATGAAGGCGCCGCCTATATCAGTGACAACACGGATGATGCCCAGAGAAAGGTTTTAACCACCTTCCTGGAAACCGAGCTGGGCATCCGACCCTGGAAACGCCTCCTCGGCATTAAGGTCGTCAAGATCGATATACGCAAGACAGACAGCACCTGCCATATCACCACGCCATTTGGAGAGCAGAAAATGACCCTGACCGTGGGAAAGGATCAAAAAACGCCGATGCGCATGGAAAACCCCCGGAATCCCGCGTTCAGCAATTTACGATTCTGCACTACCGACACCTGGAAATATCATGATTATGGCAAAGACCTGGTGTTTTACAATGCCAGCGGTATGATTAACGACTTTGTTTTTAAATCCTGACCGCCGAATTTAAATATTCGGCAGGACTGGTAAAAGGTTTCCGGGCAGACATTTGGCCGGTCACTTTTTTGTCAACGTAAAAACAGATTCGCAACCCCATTGGGAATCTTGAATACCTGCTGTGGATGGGGCAAAGCCCCGCCTACACCGGAAAGCAGCCGTCCACTGTATTCAATGACCCGTTTCCAGACCCTTGCCGTTTTTTTGAAATGATTTTAGATACTTTGATAGACGGGCCGTGTTCGGCCCCTCAAAAAAAATACCCTCTTTTGCCCGATTTCCGTACTGAATAAAATTGAACGGTTTCCTAAAACAACATTGTTGATCTTTATCGCTTTACACGATTTTCTGATACTGATATGTCTTGGGGCATATAAGGGCATATAAATGATTGATGCAGGTCCGGATAATAAGCACGGTATCCGTTTAGAGATCAAAGAATAAACGATAATTGAGTCTGTTACCTGTTAGCTATCAGAATGCATAGAATCAAAAGATTAAAACCAAGCCAGTGGAATGTGTTGAAACGGGTCCGCTTGGAAGCTCTAAGGGATACACCAGATGCCTTTGGTACCACTTACGAGGAAGAATCACAATACAATGAAGAAGAGTGGCGTAAGAGACTACAGAGAGAAGATTGTATTACATATGTTGCTTTTATAGAAGACAGCCCGATAGGCCTGGTTGTCGGTGCGCCATATGATGAAAGGGCCGGTCTGTTCGCAATGTGGGTGAACTCGAAATACAGAGGCAAAGGTCTTGGGAGTCGTTTGGTAGACAGGATCATAGAATGGGCACGAAGTAATGAATATTCTGCCATCTTGCTTGATGTGGCAGATAATAATACATCAGCATTGGCGCTATATATCCGCAAGGGATTTACACCAACTGGAATAACGCACAGATTAGCTGCTCCAAGGGATTACGTTAAGGAACATCAGAGGGTATTGTATCTATGAAAATAACAGCGAACAAAAAGACGGGCCAGACCTTTTTTGTCGAGAGATCTGTCCAAAGACCTGTTATTCCGGTGTTTGAATGAAACAGGGGATTGTAAAACAATGCATAAACCGGCAAAAGAACCAAACGATCTTGAAAAATACTTTGTAGAGCGTGCCAATGCCGGAGATCTTGAAGGGTTGCTTGCTCTCTATGAACCGGGTGCGGTAATAGCGGATGGGTCAGGTGAAATCGCCGCTGGAACAGAGCAAATTAAAGAACTTCTCAGCCATTTTTTGGCGGATCGTCCAACCCTGGAGCCCGGCAATCAAGCAGATGCCTTGTGCAGCGGGGACCTGTCCCTCACTTCGTCCAGACTCAGCAACGGGGATATCACGGCTGAAGTTGCCAGACGTCAACCCGATGGGAACTGGCTTTGGGTAATCGATCAGTTTGCGCTTGGAAAGTATAAGTAAACCCCGGCTTAAGAGGGGCCGGGCTTATGGTACGGTTAATGGAGATGATCTAATTAAAAAAGGCCATCTGATTTCAGCATAAGAAAATTTGAATAATCAGATTTAGAACAGGCCATCAATTTCAATAGATTTTAATAGATATGGTTACACCAGTCATTCCTGAAGAAGGGAAACAGACGCAGTTAGTCGTTAAGCAGGTTCTTGGTGGTTCGATTACAGGCATCTATCTGTTTGGCTCAGCTGTGGCGGGCGGGCTAAGGATTGATAGCGACGTTGATGTTCTGGTTGCGGTGAAAGACTCGCTTACTTTCAGCAGCAGGCAGATCCTGGTTGACCGCCTGCTGAAAGTTTCCGGAGCCGTCGGGAATGCGAACTCGATTCGGCCGGTTGAATTAACCATTGTTAAGGTTTCAGATGTTGTGCCGTGGCGCTATCCCCCGCGATCAGAATTCGTGTATGGAGAATGGCTGCGAAAAGAGTATGAAGGGGGATGGGTTCCTGAAGCCGCTTATGACCCAGACCTGGTGATTGTTTTAAAAAAGGTGATTGACCATGGCCTGCCAATGTATGGTGATAAAGCTGCCGACCTTTTCGAGCCGGTTGCTGCAGCGGATATCTGCAGGGCGATACGGGAGTTGCTGCCGAAGGTACTTAAAGGATTCGACGGTGACGAGCGTAATGTTATTCTGACCCTGGCCAGAATGTGGCGGACCGTCACAACGGGCGACATTGTTTCCAAAGACAAGGCGGCGGGTTGGGCGATGAGGCAATTACCCGGAGAACAGGCATCCCTGCTCAATGAGGCCAGATTGGGTTATCTCGGTAAAATCGATGATAGGTGGTCCGGCCGGCGGGATCAAGCCGTTATGCTCCTGCATCATATGAAAAGGGGTGTGGAAGACTGCCTTGATTCACGGCCATAATTTTGACAGAACATTCAGCGGGCAAGCCGGTGAATGCAGTGATTTAAAATTGAAAATGGGCATCATTGAAGAAGCAACGGATTTGTTGGAAAACAAGGGATTAAGAACAATATTGGAAGAGTACGGCATTGTTTTGCCGACAGGCAGTTATGCATTGGATCTGATGACATGGCGGGACCTGGATCTATACCTTATTTCCGATCGCCTGCTATCGGCAGATTTCTTCAGTTTGGGTGCTGAAATAAACACGCTTTTGAATCCGGTTAAAATGTCTTTCAGGAATGAACTATTGGGAAAAACCAAAGGATTGCCAATCGGGTTGTACTGGGGCATCTATAATGACTGTGAAGAAAACAGTGCTTGCGACTTGACCAACATGGTTTAAGTGGGTATTGATGGTTTAGTAATGACTTATAAAAAGGTGCGCTATGATTGTCAATGTATCTGAAGCAAAAACGAATTTGTCCAAACTTATTGAAATGGCATATCACGGTGAAGAGGTCATCATTGCCAAAAATAACCTGCCACTCGTAGAATTGGTTGTATACAAACCCAGAAAAAAACGTGAATTTGGGCTTCTCAAAGGACAAATCACAATACCGGATAATTTTTTGGATGAAGATGAAGAGATAAATAAGATGTTCTACGGAGAATCATCGTGAAAATTTTAATCGACACCCATATCTTTTTGTGGTTGTTGTCATGTCCTGAAAAGCTGACTGAAAAAAGGCGGTATGAGTTGGAGTCCCCATCAAACGAAGTTCTGCTCAGTGCTATGAGCATAGCAGAACTTATGGTCAAGTCCGGTATTGGTAAAATAAAAATCGAATTTGATCCGATAGAGATGGCAGAAAAAATGCGGCTTGATATATTGGATTTTTCAGGCGCACATGCAATGGCTCTGGGTGATTTACCACTTCACCATAAAGACCCTTTTGATCGTATGATCATTGCACAGGCCATTTGTAACAAGCTTTCATTGATGTCTGATGATTCCAAATTTTCAAACTATAACTGCAAACTCATTTAAAGGTATGTGTATTGCCTAAAAACAAAACGGAAAGAACCTATGAAAACAATTGGATTACTGGGGGGAATGAGCTGGGAGAGCACGGTTAGTTACTACCGGGCCATCAACGAGGGGGTAAGGCATACGGTTGGCGGTTTGCATTCGGCAAAAATCGCTTTGTACAGCGTTGATTTCGAATCCATTGAACAACTGCAGCGCACGGGTGACTGGCAGGGGGCTGCAGAAATATTATCCCGGGCAGCCAGGGGCATCCAGGCGGCAGGTGCTGATTTTTTGCTGATCTGCACAAACACCATGCACAAGGTTGCACCGGAGATTGAGGCGGCGATTCAAATTCCCTTGCTGCATATTGCAGATGCAACAGCAGAGGTGTTTGTCAATGAAGGCATCAGAACGGTGGGCTTACTGGGTACGGCCTTTACCATGGAGCAGGATTTCTATAAAGGGCGGCTGGCGGACAATTACGGGCTTCAGGTACTGGTGCCGGATGACAGAGACAGGGAGATCGTTCATACCGTCATCTATCAGGAACTCTGCCTGGGCAACATCAATGCCGGTTCAAAGGCCGAGTATTTACGGATCATTGATACCCTGGCCGCCCAGGGCGCAGAGGCTGTTATACTGGGATGTACTGAAATCGGGATGCTGGTCAATCAGGAAGACACCCAGGTGCGGTTACTCGATACAACCGCTGTCCATGCTGAAAAAGCCGTTGAATACGCCACATCACTGCAAAAAAGGTAACCTGTGAGATTAAAACGTGACTAAAAATCGATATCAGATAGAGCTATCTTCGATTGACGACAGCGAACGCTATTCAAGGTATTACCAAAAGAATCAATCCCATCTGTCACCATGGGAACAAAAAAGACCGGGCGGTTACCATGATGTGGCGGCCTGGAGAGAACGGCTGATGGAATATGAAGCGTTGAGAGAGGATGACAGGGCCTATCATTTTAATCTAAAAACAGACGGAGACGATGCCATCTTAGGGGTGTGCAGTATTTCGGGCATCATACGTTCACCGTTCGAAGCCTGCTATATGAGTTACTCGGTTTCATTTGATTGTGAAGGCAAAGGTATGGCACATCATCTGTGCAGTTATGTGATTGATTTTGCATTTGATCGATTGAAACTGCACAGAATAATGGCAAACCATATGCCGGCCAATAAGAGGTCCAAACGTCTGCTTCACCGCCTTGGGTTTAAGCAGGAGGGATTTGCCAAAGACTATTTAAAGATCAACGGCGTCTGGGAGGATCACGTGCTTACATCACTTATAAATAACAATTTTTGACTTTATTGAGTGGGCCCGGCCAAAGCTGTGTCGTGCGCTGATAAATAAAACTTTAGGATCAAATATGGAAAGGTTAAATGGAACCAACCGATATTCAGAACCGTCTTGCATTCATACGCGAGGCTGAAAAATTGAAAGACGTGCTGCGGAGCGGGGTTACGTCCAAAGGCAGGCAGGAGAGCACGGCAGAACATACCTGGCGCCTTTGCCTGCTGGCCATGGTTTTTGAGGATCAATTGCGTCATCTGGAATTTGGAAAGGTGATGAAGATCTGTGTCCTCCACGATCTGGGTGAGGCGATCAGCGGTGATATTGCCGCCGTGGAACAACGGGCGGATTCCGGGAAATCCGAACAGGAGCGCATGGATCTGCTGACGCTGATGCGTCCGCTGGATACGAAGCTGCGCCGGGAATTCTTATCGCTCTGGGAAGAGTATGAGGCCGCTTCTTCTCCTGAAGCCAAAGCGGTCAAGGCTTTAGACAAGATCGAGACGCTGATTCAACACAATCAGGGTGCCAACCCGCCGGATTTTGATTATGAATTTAACCTCTCCTATGGTAAAGCATATACAGATGCCGACCCGTTGTTCTCCAAGATCCGCGCATTCATAGACAAAGAGACCCGGAAAAAGGCAGCCGCAGACAGACAGCCGCCCGGTAGCGGCGGCTGAAAAATCATTTCAACCGATCATTGCCAAAGCCGGCCGGGCCGGAGGAGATCATACATACCGGGAGGTGTAACAGAATTGGAAGATTATAAATTCGATCTGGAGAGATACCTGGAGCGCATCTGTTTCAGCGGTGGGACGGACGTCTCCCTGGACACGTTGACAAGACTGCATCACGCCCAGTTTCACGCCATCCCGTTTGAAAATTTTGATATTCTCCTGGGCCGGGGCATCGACCTTGCTCCCCAGGCCCTATTCAATAAGCTGGTCCTAAAGAAAAGAGGGGGGTATTGTTTTGAGTTGAACGGGTTGTTTTTGCAGGCACTCCTGGCACTGGGGTTCAAGGCCCGGGCATTGCTGGCACGGGTCCATCTGACAGGAACGCCTTCAGGCCGCGGGCATCAGCTGACGCTGGTTACCCTTGACAACAGGGACTGGCTGGCAGATGTGGGGTTTGGCAGTGATGCGCCCCGCATGCCCATCCCCATGGAGTGGGACACTCCTGTCACAATGGGCGGAAAAACCATACGGCTGACGGACGGCGGGGACTTTGGCACGATGTTTCAGGCCCGTGACAAAGGCGGGTGGACAGATCTCTACAGCTTTGACCAAAGCCCTGTGTTTCCTGCGGATATTGCATATGGGAATCATTATACCTCCACGTCTCCGGACACCTTTTTTACATTTTCCCGTGTTGCCATGCGTCCCCTTACCAAAGGGATGATCACACTGATGGACCGGAGATTGAAAATCATTGACAACGGCAGGGAAGAGGTGCAGACGCTGCCGGACAGTCCGGCTTACCTTGATGCCGTAAAAACGCATTTCGCCATTGAACTGGATGCTCCCTACGAAAATCTGAAACCGCTTCGCCCTGACGACGGTAAACCCTAAGGTTTTTAATCAAAAGCTCATCATTCTTTACAATTTTAGACAAATTCTCTTAACAAAACTGTGAATATAATTTATTTTAAACGTATATATGCAGACAGGAAACCGTTACGGCGGTGTCCCTTTTTTTCGACACCTTTACAAGCCGGGAGGTAAACATGGATTCCGGAAAGAAAAACAGACTCTATTTACTTCTTTTAACCAGCACGATTTTAGGAATAGCGACCCTGGTGCCTTTTTCAGGAGCTTCAGAGCCGTCGATTCTCGGATACTATGCCCTTTGCACTTTTTCTCCGATCAGCTCCGTGCTGCTGTTTTACGGCGGGCTCTTGATTTACGGCAGAATCAAAAACGGTTAGGAAGCATTGGTTTTCATTTTCCGTTATGGTATCGTTCGTCCATGGAACGGCAACAGGGAACGCATACCGGGATTTTGATCATTGATGACGATGAAGGGCTCCAGGCCCTTCTGGGCGAATATTTCACCAAAAAAGGGTTTTCTGTCAAACATGCCCTTACCGGCCGCCAGGGGCTGGACCGTCTTAATGCGGCAGATACGGATCTGGTGCTCCTTGATCTGATGATGCCGGAAACAGACGGGTTTGAGACCTTAAAAGCCATTCGCAAACACAGTGACCTGCCGGTGATCATGCTCACAGCCCTTGAAGATGAAACCGACCGGATTGTCGGTCTTGAAATGGGCGCGGACGACTATCTTCACAAACCGATCAATCCCAGGGAACTGCTTGCCCGGATCAAAGCCGTTCTCCGCAGAACCCGAAAAGAGGAGTCCCCCGGCAGAGAGAACCGGGCAGAACCTGTGGCTGGGTTTTCAATGGACCCGGAACGCGGAGAGGTAACCGTTGACGGCAAAGAGATTGATCTGACCCGGGTTGAATTTGATATCATCCGGGTTCTGGTCCGGTCCCAGGGCCGGATTGTCAGTCGGGATCGTCTGATGGACCAGGTCCGGGGCCGGGATTTTGAAGCCTATGACCGGTCCATTGATGTTCATATCAGCCGTATCAGGAAAAAAATCGAACCGGATCCGTCAAATCCGGAGCGCATAAAAACCATATGGGGCAAGGGATACAAATGGGACGGCGAGTCTCCATAAGCTTGTGTCGGTATGAAAGGCACGGAGCGGGGTAAGAATACCCCCCGCCCGGTACCGTTGATTCCACAGGGCTGTTAAGGTTCATATAGCGGGATTTACATGGATCCCCCGCTGCCGGTGAACAAGCCCCTGATCTCTTCCATGCGTTTTCTGTTCACACCCAGGTCTGAGTATCCCAGGCGGGAGGCGGACCGCATATGAATGATGCCGTTTCCATCTTCGGTTTCAGGAAACCAGAATTCAACATCATCAATAAATTTAAACCACCTGGATTTAAATTCAGCATGCAGATAATATGATTTTTCCGAGATGATGCGGGCGTTGTCTATTTCCGATAGAAGGGTCCGGAGTCTCTCAAATGCCGCTTCCCGTGAACCTTCATAGGTCAGCGGTGAGATCCGGTGTGCCTCATCCTCTTCCTGACTGCTGACGCAGTTGGGGCTGCCAGGACAGGGACCCAGGCCGGCGGTACCGTCAAATCCGGTTACCGGTGTCCGTGAACATCCCGAAACCATGGTCAGGCAGGCTGTTATACAAATAAAGATACCGATTAGTTTCATTGTCATTTCATTCTTCCTCCATCGTTTGTTTGGCGAGTTAATAAAAGAGTTATTCATCCAGTTCAAAGCTGAAAACTGTTTGGTTGTTTTCCCGGCTGTACCCGATCCTGCCGCCGTGCTGTTCGATAATCCGCCTGCTGATGGCAAGCCCCAGGCCGATTCCCCCGGTATGCCGGTTTCTTGAGCTGTCAGCCCTGAAAAGGGGTTGAAAAATCCTGTCCCGGTCAGCGGCGGAAAGCCCCTTGCCTGAATCGGATACGAAAAAACGGACGGTTTCGCTGAGAGCGGCAGCGCCCAGAATGATGGTTCCGCCGGGCCGGCAGTACTGCCGGGCATTGTCCAGAAAATTCTGGATCACCCGGGTGATCCGTTCCCGGTCCAGGAGAATATCGGGCAATGCGTTTTGTATATTCAAATCAAATTGATATCCATGTTTCTCCATAATGGACAGATTTCGGGAGAAAATATCCCGGAGCAGTTTTTGCGGAGCGGTTCGGTTCAACGTCAGCTTGAATTCAGGCAGGTTGATTTTTGAATACTCGGACAGGGACCGGATCAGCCCGGTCATAAAACGGATCTCCGTCTCCAGCATCTGAATATGCCTGGCCACGGATTTTGGATCTTTGTCCGCTTCTGAAAGAAGCTCCAGTGAGACTTCCATACGTCCCAGAGGGGATCTGAGCTCATGGGATATATCTGCCAGCAACTGCTTTTTGGATGCCATCATTTCGTTAACAGATCCGGCCATTTTTTCAAAGGTGGCCTCCAGTATGCCCAGTTCATCACTGCGGGCCGGGCCGGTTTCCGTCTTTTTGAAATTCCCGGACGCCATCTGCTCCAGCCCGGTTGACAGCCGGCGGATGGGGCGGGTAAAATTCCGGGCCAGCGGATAGATGCCCAGGACTAAAAAAAGACACATGATGCCCAGCCCTGAAACAAACCACGGCAGGGCTCCGGAAACGGACGACGTTCTGTTGATATAAAGGTAATGTAATCCGCCGGGGTGACCATTTAACGGGACCAGATAGATGGTTTGACCGGACAGATGTCCGGATTGGACAAAAATGCCCTTTTCCCGGACCTGGCGGATCATCTCCGGCTGGATCACCCGGTGGTCCTGGCCTTTTCCCGATGTCCCGGTTATCCTCCTGTAGTCTGCGTCGAAAATGGCTACAGTCATTCGATAACTATCCGAGACCCGGGTTACGAAATCGTTTAGTGCATCTATTTTCACCCCTTCGGATAAGAGGCCTTCCGTTTGAGCCGCGATGAAACGAACATGGTTCCGGACCAGTTGGTGGGCCTCTTTTGCAACCGGCCTGCCAAGAATGCTAAAAAAGAGGAGCCCTGAAGTCAGGCAGGTGATAAATATAAGCCCTGTAAAATACCATACCAGCTTCATGTAAATACTTGTTTTCACTTTTTTCCTTTCCCGAGTCCGATTCAACGGACCGCCCGGTAGAAACCGGACCGGCCGGTTTGGGTCATCCGTATTTTTTACAGGATACCATATTTCTCATCTGATCGACCTATTTCATACATCCTTTGTCCGAGGGGACTATCCATGTCCCAAGAATAATCCGGAAGTGTAACAAAGGTTTTTCAAAAAATGTAAAGTCTGTTTGGCTGATTCCATTTTTTTATCCGGAATCCGGGTCGGTCTCATTGTGGCCGGATGCGTTTAAAAAATTAAAAGTGGGCTAAAAAATCTTTAAATATATTGCAATATATTATAACCAGAGAAGAAAATATTTGGCTAATGCGGAGAAGGGTGCTCTTTGTGATTGGCACTCTCCAGTCAAAGAAAACGGTTTACCGCATGGTTTCATGCCACTGACGAAGAACCGTACAAGGAGCAAACGTGAGACTGATTGATTTTATAATTAAAGCTAAATTATCGGGTTACGCCGTTGGGGGAGAGGGCAGAGAGAAAAAATTTGAAGACGGCTCCCTCGGATTCGAGCTGATCCTGGATGGATACCGATATGTGGACCGGTATCATGGATTCAATCCGTTTGCCGGTTCCGAGCATATTTATGATTCAAGTAATACATTGGTTTGGGTCATGAATTATTTTGGTGAGGTCGTGTCAACACATTCCGAACCATCACGCATTTATTCGTTCCTAAAACAGGCCATGGTTGAAATTTGTCCTGAATTTCCTTTCAGAGGACCTGCAAAATTTGAGGCACATAATTTGAGGTATGAGAACCGGCAGCAGGGTTCAATTGACAGATTTTACGGCAACGAATGCATTTGTGAGGATGATGAAACGGTATATGTGCTGTATTATCATGGCGGCCGAATGCAGAAAACCATTTGAACCAACAATATGATTGAGGAGGATAACCGTGGGTGAAATTAGTTACGACATAGAGGTTGAAATCTTTAAAGGGAATCGGTGTGACCACCATCGAGTGGGTGAAACATACACCTATCCCGAAGATATGGGCAAATTATGTCCATGGTTGCTGGACAGTATTAATTCGATGGTCCGGGTACTGCAATTCGGCGGTTCATTGCCGTGGACGTATAAAGAGAGTGAATATGAAAAAAAAATCGATCCGGAAGGTATTACAACGGAGTATATTCGTTGCCCGGATCCCACAGATGCCGGTGTGGTTGCAAAGATAACCAGAAAAAAACGGGTGACACCGAAAAACGTCGGCTGGGCATAATGCGTAAACTGGCATTTGGATACTCAACCCGGTGTAATCTCAAGTGTGAGCATTGTGTGGCTGCCGGGGATATACCTGAAAGCCGTAAGATGGACTATGACCGGGCCAAAGAGATCATTGTTCAGATGGTCCGGGCCGGTGTCGGCGGAATCAGTTTTTCCGCGGGTGAGCCGTTTCTGTACATTAACGAAATCAAAGAACTTGTGAACCTGTGCCGTCAAATCGGCATCTATACGCGAATCGTTACCAACAGCTTCTGGGCAAATACGCCGGAGGTGTCGGACCGGATCGTTTCCGAATTAAAGGAAATCGGTTTATGCCAGCTGCGGTTGAGTTATTCCCGGTGGCATCAAAAAGGTGTGAACCGGAACAATGTGCTGAATGCCGCAAACAGCTGCCAAAAGACCGGGTTAAATTATTTTATCTCGTTTGTTACGGACTTTTCCGCATCAGATGATCCGTATGAGGCCTTTTTACGGGATCACGATCTTCTGTTTTTCCCTGAACCCGTCATCTATTCCGGCCGCGCGGCATCTTTCAACCGGCGGTATATTTCCACGGATTATCAGGCAAACGGCTGCGAAATGAACCCCTATCTGACCCCGGATCTTGATCTTTATGCCTGCTGTGATGCCGGCAGTCATTTTTCAAAAACCCGTTTTTTTTATCTGGGCAATCTGAACGACCATAAGGTGGAGGACCTGTTCAATAAGACGGAAACCGACCGGCTGTATCATCTGATCCGGACCATGGGGCTGACACATATTGCATCTTTTGCCGGTATGAGCTCCCGGCGGATCATCACCTATGCCAAGTGTGAATTGTGCCGGGAACTCTTCAACGCCCCTGAAACCGTATTTCGGCTGCGGGCCGAGATATCCCGGCTGGAAGCCTGGAGAC
The DNA here is from genome assembly GCA_028280105.1 of Desulfobacula sp. Taxonomy (GTDB): domain Bacteria; phylum Desulfobacterota; class Desulfobacteria; order Desulfobacterales; family Desulfobacteraceae; genus Desulfobacula. Next base: position 22,847 of record JANQML010000201.1, read on the forward strand.
GTTAAATGGTATATTTATATCTTGCACTGGCGATTATTGCCGAGGTGATTGCAACGAGCGCGTTAAAGGCATCAGAGCAATTTACCAGACTCTTTCCAACGCTAATTGTGGTGACGGGTTACGTGGTCGCATTCTATGTGCTGACGCTGGTTTTAAAAACCATGCCCGTCGGTATTGCATATGCCATCTGGTCCGGCCTGGGTATTGTTCTGGTGACTTTGGTCAGTGTGGTTCTTTATCGCCAGGTTCCGGATCTGCCGGCGATTATCGGCATGGGGTTCATTATTTTGGGGGTTATTGTCATCAATGTTTTTTCAAAAACAATCGGGCATTAAACGTACACGGCATAACCATGGTTACCTCAATCATCGGAGTAACAATTTGCTGTTTAAAAGGTTGATGCCAGTTCAGGTTAAACAATGCTGCCGGCAGATTTAAAATCCATTTCCCTATCACCGGCCCAGGCACGGAAAATTGTCCTGCACAGTCAGTGGGTGTACCGGAACCCGGTGTTCAATGGCGGTGAAGATGCGGTGCTGGCCATCATCCGGCA
>JANQML010000214.1 GCA_028280105.1 Desulfobacula sp.
CGGCCGGGAACATCTGCCCCAGCCTGGCCGGCCCGTCCAGGTATTAAAAACCTGTTAAAATTTTGGGAGAATATTGTTTCACACTTGAATTCACGGATCATTGCCGGTATAAGAAGGCCGGTAAAGAAAATGAAAGAGCGTGTCGTTTATATATTGATTAAAATACTGGTTATGGTCTTAAGCCGTATCCCCCGTCGCGGACTGACTTTTATCTCTGATGTTCTGGGGCTGATCTGGTTTAATCTGGATAAACGGCATCGCACGGTTGTAATCAACAATGTTCAAAACGCGTATCCAGGCAAATACACGGATTCAAAGGTCCATTATTTTGCAAAGAAAAATTTTCAGCATACCGCAGGATTGATTTTCGAGGTCATCTGGTCTTACGGCCAGAGCAAGGGCAGATTAATGTCTTGTTACGAGATTCGCGGAAAAGAGCATTTTGATGCGGCAATAAAAAAAGGCGGGGTCATTTTACTGGGATGTCATATGGGCAACTTTGAATTGATGTCCGGTGCAATGGGAAAGGCCGGTATCAGACCGGTCGGGCTATACCGTAAATTTGATTTTGACCCGTTGGAACGACTGGTTCTTGAAATGCGCCAGCGATGGGGAACCCGGATGGTACCATTAAGAAAAGCCGCTCCAAAGGTCATCCGCGCATTGGAACAGGGCCAGGCGGTTGCCACCATGCTGGATCAGAATGTGGATTGGTATAAAGGGGTCTTTGTCGATTATTTCGGGCAACCGGCCTGCACCAATAACGGGCTGGCCAAACTGGCGGTAAAGGCAAAAGCCGCTGTAATCCCCATGTTTATCATGAAAAAGAAAGGTATTTATATTCATCAGTTCCTTCCCGAGGTTCCTGTCCGGGACACAGACGATCCGATCAAAGATATTGAAAATAATACCCAGGCATTTGTAACGGCGATTGAATCCATGGTCCGGCAATGTCCGGAACAGTATTTCTGGGTGCATAACCGATGGAAAACAAAACCTTACTCCCTGCTCCCTGAAACTCAAAAGGCAGGCGTTTCCTTTTAAACTTCTTTCCGGGCAGGCAACGTATATCCCGGCTTAACCCCCAACGTTGGTGTTGAAAATCATCAGTTCAGGGTCCAGTCCATCCATTGAACCGAACGCAGTCTTTCGGCTGTGGCAGCATCCACCCCATAGACATTGCAATAGAAATCGATGAGCCATTGGGCCAGGTCAATATCCCTGAATCTTTCAGGATAGGAGGCTTTTGCGATCACCATGGCATCTATGGGGTATTCCAGACGTTTGGAGCAATTGCAGGGAGACCAGGGAAGCGCACTCACCCGCCTGTTTTTCACCGCCTTTAAACCGGAAAGGTTCTGGTAATAGGGTGCCTCATACAACTCCTCCGGCGGATGGTACCCCCAGGCCGTGCACAGGACAATCACATCCGGATCCAGGGTTAGCACCTGTTCCGTATTTATTTTTTTAAAATACCCCGGCTCATTATAGGCATTTTTTGCATTGGCAATGGTTTCTATGAAATAGGATTCCATCGTATCCAGGCCAAAAACCTGGCCGGCACCACCGGCCTTCCTTGCCTTGGGGGAAAGGCCGAAGATCAGCGTGTTTACCTTTTCAGAATCCCTGATATCCTTTGTCCGCTCTTTGATGAAGGCGGTCTGGGCTTCAAGATAGTCAGACAGTTTTTTTGCCTGTATCGGCCGGTTAAAGACCTCGCCCAGAATCCTGATCTCATCGGTTATCTGGGATAAATCAGGGGTCTTATAGCAATTGGTCCCGTATATCACCACCACCGGGATACCGAGAGACTCCATCATCTCCACGGATTTTTCGACGTTTTCGTCTGCCAAGCGGCGGAGGGTACAGCTGCCGACCCTTACAATGACAAGATCGGGATCTATATTCACAAGTGTTTCATAATAGATGGGAGAGCCGGGTTTAGCGATCAGCGGCAGATCCTTTATTTCCGGATTCAAATAGAGTACGGGATTCATGCCGTTGGTATAGGTATACTCACCCCCCTTAACGGTTGGATATGAATATTCAAAGGTTCTCTGGATACAGGTTGACCCCACGGCAGCCAGTTTTTCCTGCACCCCCAGGACTGTCATCACCCCTGCTATAAATCCGTCACTGATGGTTGCAACCCGCTGGATATCCGCGGGAAGCCGGACCTGAACACCCCGGCTGTCTGTTACGTTCCGGGCCCATGCAGGGCAGGCCCATACAAATACAGCGCATATCATTATGATGGACAACAATTTTTTCTTCATCTGTTTTATCCTTATTTTCCGGATTCCGCACCCGGGTTAAATATTTGCACCAACGCCACAAACTGGTGGCTTCAGTGCTTCCCTGTTTTCAAATCCCCGGAACCGGTTCAGGTTGCTGGGAAAAACGATTTTTGTATCATCCACCTGTTTTACACGGCAGGTATCCTTATATATTGAATCCAGGGTCTGTTGGGAAATGACGTCCCCGGGTCTGCCGGAACTGAAAACACGTTTATCCTTGACAACCACGACCTTGTCGCAAAACCAGGCCACATGATTCGGATCATGGCTGCAGGCAAAGATGGTTATTCCCCTGCCCGATATTTTTCTCATGATGTTCCAGATCTTAATCTGGTTTGAAAAATCAAGGGCGGATGTGGGCTCGTCCAGGAACATGATCCGGGCCTCCTGTGCAATGGCCCTGGCCATGAGAACCATCTGCCGCTGGCCGCCTGAAAGAGTATTATAGTTTTTTTCCGACAGATGGCTGATCTCAAGGAGGTCCAGGGCCTGTTCAACCTTTTCCCTGTCCCTGGCGCTGATACCGAAAAAACCTTTTAAATGCGGGGTTCTCCCCATGAGAACCACTTCCCTGACAAGGTAGGGAAAAGGGGGTTTGTGTTCCTGGGGAACATAGGCGGCCAACTTTGCCATCTCTTTTGTTTTCAGTCGTTTTATGCTTTTCCCGTTGATGTGAATCCGTCCCTGCCGCGGTTTTAAAAGATTAAGGCAGCATTTGAACAGGGTTGACTTGCCGCAGCCGTTGGGTCCAAACAGCCCGCACAAAGTGCCTTCTTCCAGAACAAAGGAGATGTTTTCCAATATCTTTTCATCCGTTTTTGGGTACTCGTAGTTCAGATTGTCCACTTTCAGCATGTTTAACCTCCAAAAGCCCCCGCCCCACGCGAACGCAGCAGATAGAAAAGGTAGGGCGCGCCGATAATTGATGTAATGATTCCAATGGGGATCTCTGCATTGACCAGGGTTCTGGCCAGCGTGTCGCAGACAATCAGATAGATGGCACCGAAAATGGAGGCCACAGGGATGAGAAACCGGTGATCCGGTCCCATGATCATCCTTGCTGCATGGGGCATCATAAGCCCCACCCATGCGATAATCCCAACGGATGACACGGCAACCGCCGTTGAAAGGGTGGCCAGCAGGATAAAAAGCAGCTTGTAGGCTTCCGGGTTGACCCCCAGGGCTCTGGCTTCGCTGTCCCCCATGGAAAGAATATTCAGTTTCCAGGAGTGGAGCCAGATAACGGTAAAACAGACCGCCATAATGGGGGTGATCAGCACCACATCATTCCATCCGGCATAGTAGAACCCGCCCATGAGCCAGAAAACGATCTCCCGCAGTGCCGTATCTTCGGCCACATATTTTAAAATACCCACAAACGCACTGAAAACAGATCCGATGATGATTCCTGCAAGGATCAGCATGATCACCGGTGTTTCCCCCCGCGTGCGGGACAGGCTGTATGCAATGGCCACTGCAGAAAAGGCAAAAATAAAGGCCAGGGCCTGGACTGATAGAAAAAAACCCGGGATAACGATTCCCAGAGCAGCACCGAATGCAGCACCCGATGAGATGCCCAGGATATAGGGTTCAACCAGGGGATTCCTGAAACATCCCTGGAAAACAGCCCCTGAAACAGCCAGGGCAATACCGACATTCACGGCAAGAATAATTCGGGGCAGCCGGATTTTCCAGATAACGGTATTCTGGAGCCGGTTGAGGGATTCGATATCCCCTGAAGGCGACAGGTGCGCCAGGATAACGGAAAAAATATCGGGAATCCCGATGAAGTATGTTCCCCGGGAGAGAGCGACCACTGCCACGGCAACCAGAAGGATAAAAAAGAACAGGACAGAAAACACTTTCTTCTTTTCAGATGAGGCATTCAGGGTAAAAAAAGCGTTTACAGCTTTTAAAGGTAACGGCATTAAAACAAGATCTCCCAATAAAAAAAGCCATTAAATGCAATAAAACGATTGCCTTCATGGCCGTCTTTATTCGGTGAATGTCTGTCTCTTATTTCTGCCGGCAGCCTTCCTGACCGCCTCTGTTTCAGCAAATACTACTAGTGGCTTTTAAATGTCAAGTCAAAAATAGAGGACCGCTTTTATTTCTTCAGGGGTATTGGGATCTAAATTCCGCTTTCAATACCGCACACTTGAAATCCCATTTCCATAGAATCGATCTTTGGATTTTTTGAATTTAGGGCACCGGTTTCTCATATGGGTCGACGAAGATGAGCACCACTGCCCGCACCCGTAATCTTTTCGGTTATTGTAAACCGTGCTTTTGCACTGAGAACAATTTCGGGTGATCTCATCTTTGAAAAACTCCACCCAATTACCACATTTTTTACAGGCCACATTAAAGATGGCATCTGGCCCCCACTCCTGGGTATTGTTTCCCGTACACTTTCTCATCTTTTCAACTCCTGCAAGGATGGTAATCTTTTTTTATCCGTTAAAACCAATCGTATCATACATCGGGTGATGCGGGAAAACATCACCCATCCGGGGGATATTTGCCGTATTTGATGTTTACCTCAACGTTGCATAAAAATTTTATCATAAAAGATGAAATCAGTTGGCGGTACA
>JANQML010000248.1 GCA_028280105.1 Desulfobacula sp.
TATTGCGCCGAATTTTTATTCGTATTCAAGGCGGGAAAAGGCGCGCATAACGAGCTATGTAAGCCTTTCCCCAACGAAGAATACGGATAAAAAGACAAGTAAGATGGATAGGTTATTTTTACTCGATGCCTTAAATGCGCCTCAATCAGACCGTATCCGAATATCCCTATCTTAAAAATTACATTTTTATCCGTTTAACAGGGCTAATTTAATATCCGGTTAGCAGGAGGTTAAAAAGAGATTAGCCCGTTGGAATACCCGGTGGATCCGGAACGGAAAAGAGATCATTCCCCGCATGGCGCATCCGGGTCAGGTGTCAAGCGCTTCAACAGAGCCGAAGAAATCGAGTGCTTCCGGATTTTTCAGGGCATCTCTATTTTTGACCGCTTTTCCCTGGATCATCTGTTTAACGGCCAGTTCCACTTTTTTCATGTTCAGGGTATAGGGGATATCCGGGCATTGGATGATTTTGGCCGGTACATGCCGGGGCGATGCATTGGCACGGATATCGTTTTTAATCCGGTCCCTGAGGGCATCATCCAGGTCAAAACCGTCTGCCATTTTCACAAACAGAATCACCCGGACATCGCCGTTCCAGGGCTGCCCCACAACCACCGAGTCTTCGATTTCCGCCATGGCATCAAGTCGTCTGTATATTTCCGCCGTACCGATTCTGACGCCGCCCGGGTTCAATGTGGCATCGGACCGGCCGAGCATGATCACGCCTCCCCGGCGGGTTACAACGACGAAATCCCCATGGGTCCAGACGCCTGGGAACCGGTCAAAATAGGCGGAATGATACCTGGAACCGTCATCATCCCCCCAGAAAAAAATGGGCATGGACGGAAAAGGCGCGGTGCAGACCAGTTCCCCTTGTTCGTCTGTAACAGCGGTTCCGGTCTCGTCATAGGCATAGACTTTCATGCCCAGTCCCCGGCATTGCAGTTCTCCGGTGTAGACCGACCCCATGGGATTGCCCAGGGCAAAACAGCCGTTGAGATCCGACCCGCCGGATATGGAGGCCAGCTGGAGATCGGTTTTGATTGCTTTGTATACATATTCAAAATTATCATCAGAGAGCGGCGAACCCGTGGACAGGACCGATTTCAGCCGGGACAGATCAAACGATTTTCCCGGCTGGACCCCGGCATTTTTCAATGCCTCAATATATCCGGCACTGGTGCCGAATACGGTTATCTTTTCCTGTTCCGCCATCTGCCACAGGGCATCCGGTTCCGGATGAAAGGGGTTGCCGTCAAACAGAACCACCCCGGCCCCGACACTCAGGGAAGAGACCAGCCAGTTCCACATCATCCACCCGCAGGTGGTGAAATAGAAAATGGTGTCCTCCCGGGTCAGATCGGTATGGAGCACCAGTTCCTTTTTTTGATGGAGCAGGACCCCGCCGATGCTCTGGACCATGCATTTGGGAAGGCCGGTGGTGCCGGATGAATACATGATATAGAGGGGATCATCAAACTCCATCTGTTCAAAATCAATGTCAACCGCACCCGGGTCTTTGAAATCATCAAGCCGGATAGCGCCGGGGATCTCTCCGATATCCGGTCTGTCCGAAACATAGGGGATGACAACCGTGGTTTCAATGGATGGAATCTCTTTGACAATACCGGCAATTTTCTCAAGGCTGTCATGGGGCTTTCCCTTAAAAAAGTAACCGTCTGCCGTGAACAGGACCCGGGGCCGGGTCTGGCCGAATCGGTCTAGCACCCCTTTGATCCCGAAATCAGGTGAACAGGACGACCAGACGGCTCCCAGGCTTGTGGCGGCCAGCATGGCGACAACGCTCTCGGGCATATTGGGGATAAACCCCACCACCCGGTCCCCCTTTTGAATGCCCTGTTTTTTTAATGCAGACGCCACCTGTGCCACTTGATCAAACAATCCGGCATAGGTCAGCTCCCTGCGCACCCGGTCTTCTCCGTGAAAGATCAGGGCGGTCCGGTCATCTTTGTACCGGAGCAGGTTTTCTGCAAAGTTGAGCCGGGAATCGGTAAAAAACCGGGCTCCCGGCATCTGTTCCGGATGGTCTACCGCCTTTGTGTATGGCCGGGATGCCTTAATGTCCAGAAAATCCCAGGCAATTGACCAGAATGCTTCAAGGTTGTCCACCGACCACTGCCACAATTCCGGATAGTCTGTCATCCGGGTGGAATAGGTGTCGTTGACACGGGTTAAAAACCGGTACATGTTGCTGGATCTGATCCGCTGCTCAGACGGCTGCCACAACAGTTTTGCCATTCTTTCCCCCTTATTCGTACAAAACCGCCAGTATGGTGGCTTTTTCGGTTTTGGCCCGGATAGAATGAGATGTGGTGGACAGATAATAGGCACTGTCGCCCGGCTCCAGGTCAAAGACCTCTTTGCCGATGCTTAGATCCACGATGCCGTCAAGGACAAAGATAAATTCTTCCCCGTTGTGGATGGAGATCTCATTGTCAGGGCTCTGTTCGAGCTGGACCATAAGCGCCTCCATGTGCCGGCCTTTGACCTCCGGGGCAAGGCTCATATACGAATAGACACTGCGTTTGCCGGACTTTGAACTGGAGCGGGTGACCGGTTTACGGTCGTTTTTCCGGGTGATGGAGTAAAGCTTGTCTCCCGTGCCTGAAACCAGGCGGCCCACTGCGGCATCCAGTGCCTTGGACAATTTCATCACCGTTCCCAGCTGGGGGCTGATCTTCCCGCTTTCAATATCCCGGAGCCGGTCAACGGAGAATCCAGTCAGGTCAGACAGATCTTCCACAGATATGTTGCGTTCTTCCCTGAGCATCCGGATCCGTTTTCCCACATCTTCGACCCGGCCGTAATCTCCGTTGTCGATATTGCCGGTAAGATCTTCAAAATAATCCACATTAATATGGGGAAGTTTTTCTTCTTTAGACATAAGATCTCCTTATCCGCCGTTAAAAGACAGGGGATTAATCCGGATACCGCTGATCCGGTGTTTCCCCCAGTTTTTTCTTTAACTCAGCCAAACCGGGGCGGGCATACTGCATATGGCCCTCTTTCAGGGTCCGGCCGTTTACCACGGCTTCACTCCGAAGCCGGGTGCCCACGGTTTTTTCCATCTGTCTGCCCAGCCAGAGAATCCGGTCCACATCATACCCGTGTTCGATGCCCATTTCATCAATCTGGACCAGGGTGTCTTCAAGACAGACCAGCCCCACAAACCGTTCATCGTCGTAGTAATAATCACCGGTCCCCTTAATGGGCCGGTCGTCCATAAAATTGGCGGGCTGACCGCCCATGCCGCCGAGCGTGGCTTCAAAATGGCGGATCCCGGCCTGAAGAGCCGCCAGGACAGAGGCGGACGCCACCCGCTTGGTCTCATGGAAATGGGCAATATGCAGATCCGGGTCCGGCATTTCATCCAGAATCATTGAAAAATACCGGTATACATCTGCGGCAGATGCAGAGCCGTCATGGTCGGCATGCTCGATATCGCTGGCCCCGATGGACAACCAGTGTTTACTGAATTCAACCGCATCCTTAAGGGCGGTGGCCCCGCCAATGGGGCTGCCCCAGATGGTGGATACGGTACCGCACATCTTAATGCCCACATCAGAGCATTTTTTAATACAGCGTTCCGCTTCTTTCCAATAGCTGGGAAGGGTGCTCCCGGAGCTGGCATAGTGAAATTGTTCTTCGGTGGACACCATCATCAATACCCGGTCCGGCCCGACGCCCCGTTTTTTAAGTTCAACCGCCCGGTCCACGGACTGTTCCCGGATGGTGATGGCGGTTAAGACCACATCTTTCATATCAACGCCCTTTTTGGCGGCCCGCTTTACGAACTTGTCGCTTCTGAAATGGGCCAGCAGTTCATCCGAGTCTGCAAACTGGGGCATCCGCCGGGGATTGCCCAGATTTGTCACTTCGATGTGTCTGCATCCGGCAAAAATCAACTCTTCCAGATAGGTGATTTTCGCAGGGGTGGAGATGAACTTTTCAAGATGCTGGAACCCGTCCCGCACCGTGATATCGCCAATGGTCACCTTTTTGGGCATGCGGGGAAATATCTTCCAATAATCGTACTCTGTCATAATCTCTATCCTTACATCCTAATTAAAATCTGAAATTACCAAAGCTCGGCTCTTTGATGGGTTTCAGCAGGCTGACCTCAAAAGCCATGGCCAGCCAGTCCCTGATTTCCGAGAATTTAAGAACCCGGTCATTGAGTAATCGGGACCCGCAGAAAAACGGGTGGGATTCTCCTTCATACTTCTCAATCATCTTTTGCTGAAAGGCTTGGATCTCTTCTTCGGTCATGGGATTTCCCTTGGCCTCCCGTTTGGCCTGTTCAATACTCAGCAACACTCCCCCGGCGCTTTTACCGCTCATCACACCGGTTCTGGCCCGCATGGTGGAAAAGAGGAAATTGGGCCGGTAGGCCCGGCCGCACATACCGTAATTGGCTGCCCCGTTGTCCGGACCGATGACCAGTTGGATCTTGGGCACCTGGGCACAGGATACCGCTCTGACCATGTCGGCGCCGTATTTACCGATACCGGCATGTTCGGATTCAGGGCCGATCATGTACCCGGGAGAGCTCTGGATAAAAAGGAGCGGGATCTTTTCATATGAGCAGCGGACAATCCATTCCGCCGTTTTTTTGGCAGCCTCGTGGAAGATAATCCCGGTGCTGTTGGAAGCGATCACCCCCACGGGCAATCCCTTGAGCCGGATCTTTCCGGTGATGATATTGTCGCCCCGGCCCGGTGCAAATTCCTTTTTGTTTTCAATAAACCGGGAATCGTCGGCCAGGGTTTCGATGATTTTTCCGGTATCGATTCCGACGTGGGGGGAGGCCGGAAGCAGATCATAAATCGTGTCTGTATCCACCAGCGGCGGCCGTTCCTCATACCGGTGAATGCTGCAGGTCTGGGGTCTGGTTAAAGAGAGCAGTTCCCTGGCCCGTTCCACGGCCCGGGCCTGATCCGGGCAGAGATGGTCGGCACCGCCGGAAATCCGGGTATGGGTTTGGGCACCGCCCAGGTCTTCTGCTGAGATCTCTTCGCCTGTGGCCATTTTTACCAGAGGCGGGCCTCCCAGGAATGAGAACGACTGCCGGTCGATCATGATGGCTTCACAGGCCATGAATACCATATAGGCACCGCCGGCCGTGTTGCCGCCCGTGGAGATGGTGACCTGGCGAAGTCCCTTTGCCGACATCCGGGCCATATTGTAGAACATGGAGCCGAAATGCTGGTCATCGGGAAAGATCTCTGCTTGCATGGGCAGAAAGACACCGCCGGAGTCAGCAATATAGACGGAGTTTAACCCGTTTTTCTCGGCAATGGCCTGGGCTCGCATGTGCTTTTTCATGGTAATGGGAAAATAGGTGCCGGCCTTGACCCGGCTGTCGTTTGCCATGATCATGGTCCAGTTGCCGTGAATCTTTCCAAGCCCGGTCACCAGACCGGCGCATGGAACATCGTTCACTCCCGGGTATCCCATGTCAAACCCGGCAATCATCGAGAGTTCAAAAAAATGGGTTCCCGGATCGATCAGATCGGTGATCAGGTCCCGGGCCGGCCGCTTTCCACGGCTTGCCAGCCGGTCGACCGCGGCCTGTCCGCCGGGCCATGCCGCTTCGTATCTGCGTTGCTCCAGTTCTGCTTCCTGTGCCTGCCAGAAGGTTCTGTTCTCATTCATTGATTTTATTTTCCTTTGTATACCGGTTTTCTTTTTTCTTTAAATGCGGTTAATCCTTCTATTCTGTCCTGTGTGGGGATCGTGACCCTGTAGGCATTGGATTCAATGGCAAGTCCGGTGGCCAGATCGGTTTCAATACCGGTGTCAATGGCGTACTTGGCCATTTCAAGGGCAATGGGACCGGTTTGGGCCATCATATCCGCCATTTCAAACGCTTTGTCCATAAGGGTGTCCGGCGATGTGACCGCGTTCACCAGCCCGATGTCCAGTGCCTCCTGTGCATCCACACGCCGGCCGGTGAAGATCAGTTCCTTGGCCTTTGCCACACCGATGATCCGGGGCAGGCGCTGGGTCCCGCCGCCGCCGGGGATGATGGCCAGGCGGGTTTCGGTCAGCCCCATGGCGGCGGTCTCTGATGCGATCCGGATATCCGAAGCCAGGGCGATCTCGGTCCCGCCTCCCAGGGCAATGCCGTTGACGGCACTGATCACCGGGACGGGCAGTTTCTGTATGGATGTCAGAAGTGTTCTGATGGTAAAGATAAATTCGGCAACCTGCTCCGGGTTCAGCGTGGCCCGCTCCTTGAGGTCGGCACCGGCGCAGAAGGCCTTTTCACCCGCACCCGTGAAGATAACCGTTCTGATTTCTCTTCCGGTTTGAAGCGGTTCAAGGGCTTTTTTAATCGCTTTCAACAGGTCAAAATTGATGCAGTTCATGACGTTGGGCCGGTTGAAAGTCAGTATGAGTGTCTGATCTTTTTTTTCCGTTAAAAGGATGGATTCTCTGGTCATTTTTTTCTCCAGTCGGCCGGTGTTAAACCGGGGTTGCCGGCAGGGGTCAACAGCCGATATATCTTGAAATAACAATTCGCTGGACTTCGGAGGTCCCTTCCCCGATTTCCAGCAGTTTCTGATCCCGGTAAAACCGTTCCACATCATACTCTTTCATCAACCCGTAACCACCGTGGATCTGGACGGCATGATCTGCCACGCGGCCCATCACCTCGGAACAATAGAGTTTGGCCATGGCCGCCTCTTTTTCAAAGGGGCGGTGGTTGGATTTCAGCCAGCAGGCCTTATACAAAAGATTTCTGGCGCACTCGATTTCCATGGCGGAATCGGCCAGTTTAAATGCAACGGCCTGGAACTTTGAGATGGGCTGATTGAATTGGTGCCGCTCCTTTGCATATTTGAGGGCCAGGTCAAATGCACCCTGGGCCCCTCCCAGTCCCATGGCCCCGATGGAGAGCCGGCCGCCGTCCAGGGTGGCCAGCATCTGGTGAAACCCATCCCCTTTGTTGCCCAGGATATTTTCCTTGGGAACCCGGACATTGTCAAAGTAGAGCTCGGCGGTGTTGGAGGCCCGCCACATCAATTTCTTTTTCATGGGAACGGCCTTAAATCCGGGTGTTCCGGCTTCCACCAGAATGCAGGAGTATTCGGGTTTCCCGTTTTCACGGGTTCCTGTGACCGCCTGCACCGTCACACCCATGGTCATGTCGCAGGCGGCATTGGTTATAAAAATTTTCGACCCGTTGATCACCCACTCATCTCCTTTCAGGACCGCTGTTGTCTGGCTGCCGCCGGCATCGGATCCGGCCGTGGGCTCTGTTAGGCCAAAGCCCCATAACCCGTCTCCGGCACAGAGGCGGGGCAGGTACTTTTCTTTTTGTTCCCGGGTTCCGAAATAATAGATAGGGCCGATTCCCAATGAGTTTCCCGCAGCAATGGTGGCGGCTTGAGAACCATCGACTCTTGCGATCTCCTCCACTGCGATAATGTATGAGAGATAATCCATTGCCTGGCCGTCATAGGCCTCTGATACAAACATGCCAAACAGGCCGATTTCTCCCATTTTTCGAGTCAATTCTTCGGAAAACTCTTCTGTTTCGTCCAATTCGCCCGCAATGGGGCTGATCTCTTTTACAGCGAATTTCCGGACTTCTTTTTGGATCATTATCTGCTCTTTGGTTAGATCAAAATCCACCCCTGCCTCCTTGCTCAAATGAAATCGGTTGATGGGTGACCATGATTTTCAAGTCATGGTGTTGAAATGGTGACCTGAAAACTGATCGAGCGCTCGGTCTATATTCTAAAATACTATATTTAATAGAATTATTTTGTCAATTTCTTTTTTCATATGGTACCTGCATGATGATTGATTGTCCCATTTCAAATTGCGATTAAATATCCCGTTTCTTGAGAGGATCAGTCTTGACAAGTCTGAAAAGAAGTGAGAAAGATAAAATGACTGAGCGCTCGTTCGTAGAAATTTAAGGCAGGAACGGTCTTGGCCGGATATGTCATTTCATGTTTAAGCCGTCATGACCTGTCCGGGTTAAAAAAGGAATGACTGGTTTGGTACAAAAAAAAAGAGAACACCCCCCTCTTTCGGATACGTCGGATACGGATGTTCCGACACAGATAAAAAATCCGGATCTGGTCCGCGAAAAAAGACGCCGGATTATCGACTCCACCGTAAGGCTCTTTATCAAGCACGGATATCACAAAACCACCACCCGCATGATCGCAAAAGCGGCTAATTTTTCCATTGGCTCGTTGTATGAGTATGTCAGTTCAAAGGAAGATCTGCTCTATCTGGTTTGCCACGCCATTCATGAAGAGGTAAGAACTGCGGTCGAAAGTGCCCTGTCTGATTCCGGGGAGGGGAAAGAACAATTGTCCGAGGCCATCCGCCAGTATCTTCTGGTATGTGACAGAATGGCGGATCATATTCTTTTGATTTACCAGGTCACCCAGTTTTTGCCTAAAAAATGGCAGGAACGGGTCCTTTCCAATGAACTGGATATCACACGGATTTTTATTGATGTCCTCTCGTCGCTGTCCGGCCGGGACGGGATCCCCAGGCTTGAACAGAATGTCCTGAATCTGGTTGGGAACAATATCTCGGTATTGGGACAGATGTGGGCGTTCAGACGATGGCATCTGCAAAAAGAGTATGCGCTTGAGACGTATATTCAGATTCAGACCCGGTTTATCCTTGGATTGATTTTTAACCGATAGTCAGGGGGAGATGCACCCCATTGACATTTAAATCATACTGATATTTAAATCATCTGGTCGGTTCAGTGAGATGAAACAGGAGAAAAAGATATGGAAACAAAGGTCTACATCCCTCAGTATCCGGTAAAGGTTGTCACGGCCACGTCGTTGTTTGACGGTCATGACGCGGCAATCAATATCATGCGAAGAATTCTGCAGGATTCAGGAGCTGAGGTGATTCACATCGGCCACAACCGGTCGGTCAAAGAAATCGTGGATGCGGCCATTGAAGAAGATGCCCAGGGGATTGCCGTATCGAGCTACCAGGGCGGGCATGTTGAATTTTTTAAATATATGGTGGATCTGTTAAAAGAGAAGGATGCCACCCATATCAAGGTCTTTGGCGGTGGCGGCGGGGTGATCATCCCTGCCGAGATCAAGGAACTTCAGGCGTATGGGGTGACCCGGATCTATTCCCCTGAAGATGGAACCCGCATGGGGCTTCAGGGTATGATCAACGGGATGATACAGGCCATGGACCGAACCGGTGACGATACCCGGCCCCTGGATGTGAACCGGCTGAATGTTGAAGACAAAGGCGTCACCGCCCGGTTTATATCTGCCGTACAGGAAGCCGGGGTCAATGATTCCGGATTGCTGGAAAAAATCATGGCCGACCTGTCGGAACTCACCGAAAAAAAGAATACCCCGGTGATCGGTCTGACCGGCACCGGCGGGGCCGGCAAATCATCTCTCACCGACGAGCTGATCAACCGGATTCTCATGGATCTGACATCGATAAATATTGCCGTAATTTCGTGTGATCCGTCCCGGCGGAAAACCGGGGGCGCCCTTTTGGGAGACCGGATCCGGATGAATTCCATTGAGACCGGGCGGGTGTATATGCGATCCCTTGCCACCCGGCGGTCCCAGACCGAACTTCCCGAAGCGCTGGGGCCGGCCATTGAAATTGTAAAGGCAGCCGGCTATGACATGATCCTTGTTGAAACCGCCGGGATCGGGCAGGGGGATTCCAGGGTGGTGGACCTGGTGGATCTGTCCGTCTATGTGATGACAGCGGAGTTTGGTGCCCCTTCCCAGCTTGAGAAGATCGATATGCTCGATTACGCAGATATCGTCGTGGTGAACAAATATGAGAAAAACGGAAGCGAAGACGCCATACGGGATGTCAGAAAGCAAGTTCAGCGGAACCGGAAAGCCTTTGATACAGACCCCAAAGAACTGCCGGTGTTCGGGACCATTGCCTCCAAATTTAACGACGACGGGGTCACGGCATTTTACCACGGGCTTCTGGATCTGATCAGAGAGAAGAAACAGATCCAATGCCAGTCCTCACTGCCCCGGCCGGAAAAAAAGGAATCCTCTTCAAAGACCATCATCATCCCGGGCAACCGGGTCCAGTACCTGGCACAGATCGCCGATACCGTCCGGGATTATCACTCCCGGACAAAGGACCAGGCGCAGAAAATCCGGGACCGGTGGCATTACGAAGAGACCCTGGAACAGTTAAAATCCCTGGAAGACGATACGCTGATATCCCGATTGAAAACAGTGCTGAAACAGGCCCGGGACCAAGTCAGCAAAGAGAGTGACAAGGTGTTGGATGAATTCAGCAGCCATGAGGATCACTATCTCAAAGACGAGCTGGTCTATCATGTCCGGGACCGGGAGATCCGGACCCCGCTCTTCAGCCGTTCCCTCTCCCATTCGAAAATTCCAAAGATCTGCATCCCCAAATTCGAAGACCCGGGCGAGCAGTATATCTGGATGAGAAAAGAGAATCTTGCGGGATTCTTTCCTTACACCGCAGGGGTTTTTCCGTTGAAACGGGCGGATGAAGATCCCACCCGGATGTTTGCCGGTGAAGGCGGACCCCAGGACACCAATAACCGGTTTAAACTCCTGTCGGCTGCCTATCCGGCCAAACGGCTCTCCACGGCGTTTGACTCCGTTACGCTTTACGGCTTTGACCCGGATATCCGCCCGGATATTTACGGAAAGATCGGTACGTCCGGTGTCTCCATCTGCACCCTGGATGATATGAAAACCCTGTATGACGGATTTGATCTGTGTGCGCCCAATACATCGGTGTCTATGACCATAAACGGGCCGGCCCCCATGATGCTGGCCATGTTTTTGAATACCGCCATCAGCCAGCAGACGGCTGAATTCAGGGAGGAGAACGGTCGGGAACCGGATGAAGACGAACGGCTTAAGATCAAATCATATGCCCTGTCCAATGTGAGGGGAACGGTACAGGCCGATATCCTGAAAGAGGACCAGGGCCAGAACACCTGTATTTTTTCCATTAACTTTGCCCTGAAGATGATGGGGGATATCCAGCAGTATTTTATCGATCACCGGGTGAAAAATTTCTATTCGGTTTCCATTTCCGGTTACCATATTGCCGAAGCCGGCGCCAATCCGATCACCCAGTTGGCACTGACCCTGGCAAACGGATTTACCTATGTGGAGTATTACCTCTCCCGGGGTATGGACATTGATGAGTTTGCCCCGTCTCTCTCCTTTTTCTTTTCCAATGGTATGGACCCGGAATATACGGTTATCGGGCGGGTGGCCCGGCGGATCTGGGCCGTTGCCATGAAGTATCTGTACAAGGGCAATGAGAAATCACAGAAACTCAAATACCACATTCAGACGTCGGGCCGGTCTCTGCACAGCCAGGATATCCAGTTTAATGATATCCGGACCACCCTGCAGGGGCTTTGCGCCGTGTATGATAATTGCAACAGCCTCCATACCAACGCGTTTGATGAAGCCATCACCACCCCTTCCACCGAGTCGGTCCGGCGGGCCCTGGCCATTCAACTGATCGTGAACCGGGAATGGGGGCTGGCCAAGAATGAGAATCCCCTGCAGGGCAGTTTTATTGTGGATGAACTGACCGATCTGGTGGAAGAGGCGGTACTGGTGGAATTTGAAAGAATCAATCAGAGGGGCGGCGTACTGGGGGCCATGGAGACCGGTTACCAGCGGGGGAAAATCCAGGAAGAATCCATGTATTATGAGTCGCTCAAACATTCGGGCAAGCTGCCCCTGATCGGTGTCAACACCTTCCAGGACCCGGATGCCGATTATGAGGGGATGGCGGATCATCTGGAATTGTCCCGGGCCACGGACGATCAGAAAGACAACCAGCTGAAACGGCTTTCGTCCTTTCAGCAACGGCATGCGGATCATTCCCAAAAAGCGATTGATGATTTAAAAGCCGTGGTTTTAAACAACGGCAATATTTTTGAACAACTCATGGAGACGGTCCAGGCCTGCAGCCTGGGAACCATTACCAATGCATTGTATGAGGTGGGGGGAAAATACCGCCGGAACATGTAAGAACGCCTATTCGGGAGATAAGGAATATGAAAAAATCAGTCATTGTCAGTGCCGTTCGAACGGCTCTGGGCAGTTTTGGGGGATCATTGAGCACCATTGGTGCCACAGATCTGGGGGGCATGGTCATTCAGGAGGTATTAAAGAGAGCCGGGGTTGACGGATCACTGGTGAACGAATGCATCATGGGCATGGTCCTGCCCTGCGGATACGGGCAGAACCCCGGGAATATCGCCGCTGTAAAGGCCGGGCTGCCAAAGGAAATCGAATCCATTACCGTGAACAAGGTCTGCGGCTCGTCTTTGAAAGCCGTGATGCTGGCCGATCAGGCCATCCGGTGCGGTGATGCCGATATCGTGGTGGCCGGCGGCATGGAGAATATGAGCATGGCCCCGTATTACATGGAAAAGGCCCGGTGGGGTCACCGCATGGGGCCAGGAACCATTCAGGACCACATGGTCCATGACGGACTCTGGGATATTATCAACGATTTTCACATGGGCATGTCCAACGAACTCTGCTCTGAAAAATATGATGTCAGCCGCGAGGATCAGGACCGGTTTGCCGCAGAATCCTATAAACGGGCCAATGCCGCCGTTTCAGACGACCGGTTCAAGGATGAGATCATGCCGGTTTCCATTCCCCGGAAAAAGGGGGACCCAAAAATATTTGACCGGGATGAATGTCCCCAGGAAACCGCTTATGAGGCATTGTCCAAAATGCGCCCGGCGTTTAAGAAAAACGGGGTGGGAACGGCCGGTAACGCCTCCATCATCTCGGACGGGGCATCGGCCGTGCTGCTCATGAGCGAGGAAAAGGCCGAAGAACTGGGGTGCACGGTGATGGCCCAAGTGGGTGCCCAGGCATCGGTCGGTATTGATATGAAATATGTTCTGGTGGCACCCATCTGGGGAATCCCGAAAGTACTTGAAAAAGAGGGGCTTTCCATTTCAGATATCGATCTGTTTGAAATTAACGAGGCATTCTCCGGCTCTTCCGTGGGAATTATCAAGACCCTGGGTCTGGATCCGGAAAAGGTGAATGTCAACGGCGGCAGTGTGGCGCTGGGGCATCCCATCGGGGCCAGCGGGGCAAGGATTTTGACAACACTTATCCATGAGATGCAGAAGCGCGATGTGCAGACCGGCCTTGCCACCCTCTGCCTGGGCGGCGGAGAAGCCGTATCCCTTATTGTAAGACGATAGGATCAGGGCAGAGCCGGTGTTAAACGGCGTAAACCGTTATCATATGAAAAAGGGTTGGATGATAATTAATACTATAGACAGGAGAGTAATCAAATGGAAGTGAAACGCTTTGGCGTAATCGGATCCGGGCAGATGGGGAACGGAATTGCCCAGGTTGCGGCTGCCAGCGGCCTTGACGTGGTCATGAGTGATATCAAAGAAGAGTTCTGTGAAAAGGGAATGGGAGTGATCTCAAACAGCCTGGGCCGGCTGGTGAAAAAAGAGAAGATCAGTGAGAAGGAAAGATCCGGTATCCTGGGACGAATCACCACGACCACCGATCTCAACGACATGGCATCCGTGGATTTTGTGGTGGAAGCGGCTGTGGAGCAGCAGGATCTGAAGTTTAAGATATTTGAAGACCTGGACAGGATCTGTCCGCCAGATACCATTTTATCCACCAACACATCCTCCATACCCATCGGTAGAATTGCCGCCAGAACCGGCCGGCCGGAAAAGGTCATCGGCATGCACTTTATGAATCCGGTGCCGCTGATGAAACTGGTGGAGGTGATCAAGGGGATGGCCACGTCGGATGAGACCTTTGATATTACCTGGGCATTGTGTGAAAGATTCGGAAAGACCCCGGCCAGATCAAATGATTTTCCCGGATTTATTGCCAACCGGATTCTGATGCCCATGATCAATGAGGCGATCTTCTGCCTCTATCAGAGTGTGGGCGAACCCGAAGATATCGATACGGTGATGAAATTGGGGATGAACCACCCCATGGGACCGCTGGCCCTGGCCGACCTCATCGGGCTTGACACCTGCCTGGCCATTATGGAAACCCTGTACGACGGGTTTAAAGATTCCAAATACCGGCCCTGTCCGCTGCTGCGAAAGTATGTGGAAGCCGGCTGGCTGGGGCGGAAGACCGGCAAAGGGTTTTATGACTATGCCTGATCCGGCCGGATACCTAATAATCCGTTAAAAAGAATCTTGTCATTGAAAATCGGACCGGCCCTGGAAAACCAGGGCCGGTTTATTGCTTAAGAATTGCTTAAGGTAAGAAAAGGTCGTTTCCTATGGAAACTTGATGGCTGCCTGGGCTGCAGCCAGCCGGGCGATGGGCACCCGGTAGGGGGAGCAGGAGACATAGGTCAGACCGGATTTGTGGCAAAATTCCACAGATGCGGGATCCCCGCCGTGTTCGCCGCAAATCCCGAGTTTGATATCCGGCCGGGTTTTACGGCCCCGTTCCACGGAAGTCTCAATCAACGAACCCACGGCTTCTTGGTCCAGGGTTTCAAACGGATCGGAATTTAAGACGGCATTATCAATATAATCGTTCATAAACGATCCGATATCGTCCCGTGAAAACCCAAATGTCATCTGGGTCAGGTCGTTGGTACCGAATGAGAAGAATTCCGCGGTTTCGGCCATTTTATCGGCAATGAGAGCGGCCCTGGGGATTTCGATCATGGTACCGAACATATGGGGGATGGATTCAATACCAAACTCCCCTGTGACTTGGCCATAGATATCGTCGGCAATCTGTTTGACAAATTCAAGCTCTTTTTCGTTGCAGGTCACCGGAACCATGATTTCCGGCATTGGCTGTTTACCGGCCCGGATCAGTTCGGCGCTGGCCTCAAAGATCGCCTTGATCTGCATCTGTGTGATTTCCGGAAAGGTGATTCCCAGCCGGACGCCGCGATGCCCGATCATGGGGTTGGATTCCTTGAGCAGTTCGCCGCGTTTGATCACCTCTTCCAGGTCAATACTCAGGGCAGCGGCAATCTCCATCTGATTCTCCTTTTCCTGGGGAATGAACTCATGGAGCGGCGGGTCCAGCAGCCGCAGGGTGACGGGCAGGCCATCCATGACATCCAGGGTGTGGCTGATCTCACGTTTAACAAACGGAAAGAGTTCATCCAGTGCCTGCATGCGTTCGTCACGGCTTCGGCTCAGAATCATCTTTCGCAGCAAAAAGAGTGCTTTTTCCGAGTCTGCCCCGTAAAACATATGCTCGGTTCTGAACAATCCAATTCCTTCGGCACCGAATGAAATGGCTTTTTCGGCATCTTCAGGTGTATCGGCATTGGTTCGCACCTTCATGGTGCGGAAGGTATCGGCAATCTCCATGAACTTTTTAAACCTGGGATTTTCCGTGGCATCTTTCATGCGAAGTTTGCCCTCATAGACAACGCCTTTGGTTCCGTTGAGGGTTACAAAATCTCCCTCGTTCAAAACATGGGCCCCCACCCTGGCCACCTTATTTTTAACGTCTATTTTAAGGGCACCGGCACCGACGATGCAGCATTTTCCCCAGCCTCTTGCCACAAGCGCCGCATGACTGGTCATGCCGCCGCGTGCGGTGAGAATGGCCCGGGCCGCTCTCATGCCTTCGATGTCTTCCGGGTTGGTTTCATCCCTGACCAGGATGACGTCCTTATCCATCCGGGCCCATTTGACCGCGTCTTCCGAGGTGAAGACAATCTGTCCGAAGGAACCGCCCGGACCTGCGGGCAGCCCTTCTGCAATTTTAACCGCGGTCTGTTCATGTTCCGGGTCCACCACCGGGTGGAGCAGGTCATCAAGATTTTTCGGATTGATGCGGCAGATCATGGTCGGTGTATCGATCAGCCCTTCGTCAAGCATATCCATGGCCATATTCAGTGCCGCGGTTACCGTCCGTTTACCCACCCGGCACTGAAGCATGTAAAGCTTGCCTTCCTGTATGGTGAACTCGATATCCTGCATATCCTTGTAATGGGTCTCCAAAAGGGTTCGGATCTCCACCAGTTGGTCGTATAGTTCAGGCATGGACTCTTCAAGGGAATCCAGATCCTTGTTCTGATCATTTTTGGTATCGTTGTTCAACGGGTTGGGAGTCCGGGTGCCGGCCACAACATCCTCTCCCTGGGCATTGACCAGCCATTCCCCGTAGAATTTATTCTCCCCTGTGGCCGGATCACGGGTAAATGCAACACCGGTGGCCGATGTGTTTCCCATGTTTCCGAAAACCATGGACTGGACATTGACAGCCGTGCCCCAGGCGTCGGGGATATGCTCAATCCGGCGATAGGAGACGGCCCGTTTTCCGTTCCAGCTTTTGAATACCGCTCCAATGGATCCCATCAGCTGGGCTTTGGGATCGTCGGGGAAATCGGTTTTCAAGTAATCCCTGACCTTGTTTTTAAACCGTTCGCACAGGGTTTTTAAATCATCAACTAAGATATCGGTATCGTTGAGATAGCCTTTGTCGTTTTTCAGGTTGTTCATCATCATTTCAAGGTGGAGCCGAATACCGAGCCCATCTTCGGGCTCGATCTGTTCGGCCTTTTCCATGACCACATCCGAATACATCATGATCAGGCGACGGTAGGCATCATAGACAAACCATTCGTTTCCCGTTTTTCTGATCAGACCGGGAATCGTGCTTGAACAGAGGCCGACATTGAGAATGGTTTCCATCATTCCGGGCATGGAGCTTCTGGCACCGGACCGGCAGGAGACCAGCAACGGGTTGTCTTTATCTCCGAATCTCATTTCCATTTGGGTTTCAATGGCCGACATGGCCGCATCCACTTGTGCTTCAAATGCAGGTGGAAATTTTTGGTCCTGATCAAAGTAATCATTACAGCATTCCGTGGAGATGGTAAATCCGGCCGGAACCGGGAGGCCCAGTTTTGCCATCTCAGCCAGGTTGGCACCCTTACCGCCAAGCAGGTTCTTTAAGGATGCATCTCCGTCTGTCTGGCTGGGGCCGAACTGATAAATATAATTGGTCATTTTTAAATTGATTCCCTGTTATGTGTTTAAGCAAAAGTGAATAAATTTAAAATATTAAAAAAATTGGAATTCAAGTCAAGATAATTTTTTATTTCCCTGCAACGCAAAACGATTGGAAAGATTTAAAAGCGAGGATGGCGGATGCTTCAAGATGAACACCCCGCATCTGTGCGAGATGTCAATGAAGTGAAAAACGGTGTGCTAAACGTTTACTCTTTCCAGATTAAAGGATCGAAAGATGATCATTTCCCGTTCTCTTCTCCGGTCATCCAGCTTTTCATACTCAAGGGTCTTGCTCATCTCAACGGCTTTTGGTTTATCCGGAAGAGCTTCCAGGCCTTTTCCAACGGTTTTTCCGGACAGGGTATCCATGATGACGGCATCCCGGGCATCGGTGCTGACGGCAAAGGGCACCTGATAAGAGTGGACCAGACGGGCTGCCGAGAGAATCTCCCGCTCATAGGAGCCAATGGATCCGGCCACACAGATGACGGCCATAAACGGCCGGTTGCCGCACCAGACAATCAGGTCAACGGACGAGACATAGTCCTGGCCTTTGAACTGGACCGTCAGGGGCTCATCCACGCGAATATCCGATTTTTCGTATCCTTTTTTTTCAACCAGCCATTTTTCAACCAGCTGCCGGCTGGCTTCGGGCCCTGCATTTCGAACGGTTTTCCCGGTGATATAGTCGGTAATCATCTCATCCATTTTGAATTCCCTCATTTCAATCTTTTTTATATCAGGGATCTTCCCGTCATCTCCTCTGGTTGTTCTATTCCCAGTAATTTAAGAATGGTGGGAGCAATATCACCCAGTATTCCGTCTTTGAGTTTAACGTCTTTAAACGCGTTTCCTGCCAGAATCAGCCGGACCGGGTTCAGGGTATGGGCGGTGTGGGGTGACCCGTCTTTGGCCTTCATCTGTTCGGAATTACCGTGATCAGCCGTAACAAGGGCGGTTCCTCCGGTTTCCCAGATAGCCTCAAGGACCTGGCCCACGCATCGGTCTACGGTTTCGCAGGCCTGAACGGCAGCGTCAAGAACGCCGGTGTGACCCACCATATCCATGTTGGCAAAATTGAGGATGATAAATTCAAACCGGCTGGATTTGATTTTTTCGCAGGCTGTGTCCGCCACCTCCTGTGCACTCATCTGCGGTTTTTGATCATAGGTGGCCACATCCCTGGGTGACGGTATCAGTACCCGCTCTTCAAGATCGAAAACCGTTTCCTTGCCCCCATTAAAAAAATAGGTAACATGGGCATATTTTTCAGTTTCGGCAATCCTTAGCTGGGGGATTTTATTTTGGCATAAAATTTCACCCAGGATGTTGTTCAGGTGCTGGGGACCGAAGGCAACGGGCAGGTCAAAGGTTTCGTCATATCGTGTCATACAGACAAAATGGGCTAAACGGACCGGCCGTTTGCGAAAAAAATCCGGGAAATCCGGTTCCGTAATTGCCTGGGTAATCTCTTTGGCCCGGTCGGCCCGGAAATTAAAAAAGATCAGGCTGTCCCCGTCATTCAATGCGCCGGTATGGGACCGGGTGTGGCGGATCAGGCTGATAGGCTCCACAAACTCATCGGTCTGGCCGTTTTCATAGGCTGCTTTTACCGCTTTTTCCGCATCGTCAAACCGGACGCCTTCTTCCAGGGTTAAAAGGTTATAGGCCCGTTCCACCCGTTCCCAGCGGGTGTCCCTGTCCATGGCCCAGTACCGTCCGACAACAGAGGCGATTTTACCGCACCCCTGGGAATCAAGAAAATCCTGTAGTTGGCGGATAAAGCCAATACCGCTTTTTGGCGGGGTATCCCGCCCATCCAGAATGGGGTGGATATAGAGGTGTTTGACCTTGTTTTTTCGGGCCATTCGTATCAGGGCAAAGAGGTGGGAAATATGGCTGTGAACACCGCCGTCGGACAGAAGTCCCATGAGATGAAGGCTCTGGCTGGAAGCGGCTGCATGGGACACGGCATCAACCAGTGCCGGTGTTTTAAAAAAGGATTGATCTTCAATGGCCGTGTTGATACGGACCAGGTCCTGGAGGACTTTTCGGCCGGCGCCGATATTCATGTGGCCCACCTCGGAATTTCCCATGGTATTGTCGGGAAGCCCCACGGCATTGCCTGAACAGGCCAACCGGCAGGTGGGGTAATTTGCCAGAAGGGCGTCCAGAAACGGGGTTTTTGCAAGGGCGAATGCATTGCCGTCCGGGTTTTCATTGATGCCCCAGCCATCCAGAATCATAAGCATATTGACCGGTTTTTTACCATCAGTCATCGTCGTTCTCCGGTTGTTCATAGTGATGTTCATACGCTGTCAAATCCATTCGGGGCGCATCTGCCCAGAGCCCTTCGATATTGAAAAAATCTTTTTTCCGGGACTCAAACACGTGAATGATGACATCGCCGTAATCCAGTAACGCCCATTCTCCTTCCTTTACCCCTTCCACCCCCAATGCCGTGATATCTTGTTTTTTTAATTCCCTGATCAGGTATTCGGCAATGGAGGAGACCTGTCGTTTAGAGGTCCCTTCAATGATCATAATCATATCTGCATAGGAGGTCAGGTTTCTGACATCAATGGCCGTAACCGAGGCCGCTTTTCTCTTAAAAGCCGGAATAATAAATGCCTCAAATGCCGGGTCGGGTGTTACAGGGGTGTTCATCTGTACAGTTCCTTTGTTCTAATTATCTGTTCGACCTGAGCAGGTACAAGGTCATGAATGGGTAGATTTTGTTTGACCCGTTGTCGAACCATGGTTGAAGATATGTCTATTTTGGGGACTTTGCAAATACTGATCCCCTGTTTTGTTTCATGGGAAAACGTTAACCCGGTACGGTCAAAACTGTATCTTTTAGAAATATTTTCGTCAATAAAAGAGGTGATCAAATCGATATTTTTCCAGTCGCCTCTAAGCATGACGATGATATGAATGGAATGAAACAGCTGGTGCGTGGCTTTCCAGGTGGTAATATCCAAAAATGCATCCGATCCCATGAGAAGGTAAAACCGGGTATCCCGGGAAAATTCTTTTTTAAACCGGTCAATGGTGTCAATGGTGTAAGAGGGGCCGTCCCGGTTTAACTCCACATCAGAGACCAGCAGGTCCGGGTGGCTGATCAGGCTTTGCTCTACCATTTTAAACCGGTCTTTTGCCGGTGCAAGGGTCTTTCCTGGCTTGTGGGGGGGGATGGCGGAAGGGATAAAGAATATTTTATCCAGATCATAGACCGTCTGTACATGTCGTGTGATACCGATATGTCCGTTGTGGAATGGGTTGAATGTCCCTCCGTACAGACCGATTTTCATTTTTCAGCTCTTTGATAATCTGGCAGACAGGTGTTTAACTAAATTCTTTGTTCCGTTTGAAGTGGCAGCGGAAATCGTGAAAACCGCTGTCCCGGCCAATGCGTTTTTAAACGCATCCACCCGGGTGCGGGTATCGGGCAGATCGATTTTATTGAGCACGACAACCTGTATCTTTTCAGCAAGGGTATCACTGTACCGGCATAGTTCATTGTTGATCAGGTTGAACTGTTCCAAAGGACGGTCAGGATCAACCTGTGACACATCGATCAGGTGAACCAGGATACCGGTCCGCTCAATATGTTTTAAAAAGCTGATACCCAGGCCGGTTCCCTCATGTGCCCCCTGCACCAGTCCGGGAATATCTGCCACGGCAAACGGTTCTCCAAAGGGCGGTTCCACCATGCCCAGGTTCGGGCTTAATGTGGTAAACGGATAATCGGCGATTTTAGGACGGGCAGCGGAAATCGCGCTGATCAGCGTGGATTTCCCGGCATTGGGAAGACCAACCAGACCCACATCGGCCAGCAGTTTGAGTTCAAGTTTCAGTTTGCGTTCAACACCGGGAATACCGGGCTGATGATGCCGGGGAGCCCGGTTTGTGGAAGTGGCGAACCGCTTGTTGCCGCGTCCGCCCTGACCGCCTCTGGCAATCACGTACTCCTGATGGTTAAGGGTTAGATCGGCAAGGATCTCGCCGGTTTCAAGATCGGATACAATGGTCCCGGGTGGAAGAAAGACGGTACAGGATGAGCCGTTTTTGCCATGTTTTTGTCTGCCTTGGCCGGGTGCGCCGTTTTTGGCTTTAAGCAGTTTTTGACGGCGATAATCAACCAGCGTGCGTTTACCGGGATCGGTTTTCAGAATGACATGACCGCCGTCACCGCCGTCACCACCGTCAGGCCCGCCCCGCTCAATGTACCGTTCCCTTCGGAAACTGGTGCACCCGGAACCGCCGTCACCTGACCTGACAGTGATAATTGCTTCATCTACAAATTTCACGCTTCATAAACGCTGACTTTTTTCCTGTCGCGGCCTTTTCTTTCAAACGCCACCACACCGTCGATTAAAGAAAAAATCGTAAAGTCCTTTCCCATACCGACATTGTTTCCGGGGTGAATTTTAGTGCCCACCTGTCGGACAATGATATTTCCGGCAACAACGCTTTCTCCGCCGAATTTCTTTACACCTCTGCGTTGCGCATTTGAATCGCGACCATTTTTTGAACTACCGGCTGCTTTTTTATGTGACATTTTAAAATCTCCTTATAATTCAGGCGTTATGCTGAAATGGAATCAATTTTAATTTCCGTATAATGCTGTCTGTGGCCTCTCATTCTGCGATACCCTTTACGGCGTTTATACTTGAAAACCAATTGTTTTTTTGACCGGCCCTGTTCAAGAATAACCGCTTTTACACTGGCATTTTCAACCACCGGGCTTCCAAGGGTGATGGTTTCTCCATCCGAATACATGAGGACGTCATCAAATTCAACCTGAGAACCTTCGGTGCCGTCAAGCTTTTCCACCTTCAGGATCTGGTCCTCCTGAACCTTATACTGTTTGCCTCCGGTCCTGATAACAGCGTACATTTTAAACTCTCCTTATATCAAATCAATCCATTTTGCAGTTTTAAAAACTCTGAATCATATACTGATTTCGATAAGGTGTCAAGGAAAATTGAATGAAACCATGCCGTTGAAAAGAGTTGTATTATACCTGAAAAGAACCGGTATGACAATCATTTGTGAACCCTGATCCACCATACGGCACCGCATGGAGGCCAGGGAGGGGGGCAAACCATGGTCCACATCCTAAGCAAAAAGTGGTGATGGATTTAGGATGAAATTTCATGTCCTGAAATCCGGCTGTGCCTCAGAGAAATGGTCGTTCTGAATTTGATTGTGTATCTATGCTGCTTTTAAACAGTCCGGGGTTGGGAAACGGTTGCCGATACAAAATGGTCGGTGACGGGGTCGTATCTGACCGGGTGGTTGTGGATAAGGGTTAATATCCGGTGGGTGTCTATTTGCTGAATCAATTTGATGACACAATACCGGAAGAGAACAAACGCATCTGTGTTTGGGTCGTAAAATGCGTCAGCCAGGGAGGTTTGAAGGGGGAGATCATCCGTTTCCGTAGCGGTCCGAATGTCACTCTGAATTAAAAACCTGAGAATTTTGATTTTTAAGGGGTTTTTTTCAACATAGGATGCAATTGCCTTTAAAAAGAAGAGAATGGCGTACCGTTTGTATGCCGTGCAAACTTCTTTTCTGCATAAATCAAAATGGGACCGGATATTGGCCATATACCTTTTTTTTATATCCGGCTCCAATTGTTTAAATGAAGTTTGGCTGAGGAACCGTTTTTTAAGCCGTTTCAATACTGCCGGTATCATCTGTTTGCGGCGCAGCCGGGCCGGATCGTCAAAAATCTTAAGATATTCTTTTACACCTCTCATGCCCGGCGGGGTGAGTTCATCCTGTCCGGTGTCCATAATGACGGATTCCACCTGAACATCCATCAGGGTCTCAAGGCAGACAACCCGTTGATTGAGATCATATCCGCTTAACGGTTTGAAATAGTCGACAAGCAGTGCATGGCGGCCGGTCTTTTTTTCCGGAAAAAACCGGGTTTGCGACGTGACCCTGATTTTTTTATGGCCAAACGGGTAAAGGGCACTGGTAAAGGTGGGAATGATGATGAACGCACCGTCAGGGGTAATCTCTGCCCCATAACCGTCGGTGATGGATGGCTTGACCGTTGTAAAATCTTCATCCAGGCCCGCCGGAATCAAGAGATCATTCGAATCATGCTGTTTGTGCAGGGGGGATTTGACGGCAGACTGGAACCGGGTGATCCGGTCCTTATTTTTCGATGTCACCGATATCGACAGGTTGGTATTCTCCTGGAGCAGCTTTTTTAAAAGGGATAGCTTCCCCTTGGGAACTTTTGACAATAGAAAATAGTCCAGGGGTTGCTCTTTAATATACCGGACCACATCAAGAATGGTGTATGTTTTTTTTCCATGGAACCCGTCTTCCCAATCCAGGGGATCGGATGCCCCGTAAAGGGAGATCTCCTCGTTCTGCTGATCGACCATCTGATCAATGATCCGGCAAACGGCAGGGTATGAAAAACCGGATCTGACGCAGGGAAGGGCCCACTCATTGCACCGCCTGCAAAAATGACTGCATCCGCTAGTCAATTGAAAGGTCATGGCGGTTTTGAAGATCAGTTTCAGTTGGTCCGGATTCAGATTCGTCTTTTTTTTCCAGTCCTGAAAATAGTGTGTCCGTATGGCATGCCGTTGGGTTTTTAGTTGATTCAGCACCCGTTTTTTTAACTCGCGGATACCGGGATCTAATTTTCGTTTCAAGTGATGGGAAAATCCCGTTCTGAATCGTTTTAGAATGGCAATTATCTGGTTGATCCGTTTTTCATCGTTTTCCGAAAACGAATCTATCAACCGGATATGGGTTAAAAGCCCGGACAGGGTTTGTTCGATACCGATTTCATCATCTTCATAGACCGCTGCCAGCAATTCATTTTTTTTTGTTTCTATAAATGAATCAATTCCATCGAACGGAAAGCCTGCGCTTACGGTAAATTTAGAAGTGTTTTTTTTCATGGCATATGAACGAAACAGGGGAGTTATCGTTTGAAAACTCCCCTGAAATCGAATCGCTTTATTTAAAAGACAGAACCTATCCGCGCACCTCTTCCTTGACATGGGTTGCCAGTTTGTAAAGAAGTGTCAATACCAGAAATCCGGTGGCGTAAACAGCCAGGGTGATCATGATTTCAGGTCCGGTGGGAGCATATTCCGTTACCTGGTGCAGCGGAGACGGGACAAACCCGCCGGAGATCATGCCGAGTCCTTTGTCGATCCATGCGCCGAAAAAGATCAGGCCGCAGGTGACCGGCAAAAGGGTTTTATTGTTCCGCAGTTTCGGGATCACCAGCAAGACGGCCCCGATGGTCATCATAATCAGGCCGGCCCACATCCAGGGAACCAGTGCGTTGTATCCGTGGTACCCGAACAAGAGGTATGACATATGGGATTTATGCCCCGGCATGTTGGAATAGTAAATCACAAAACATTCACACAGAAAGAAAAACAGGTTGGCGATAATGGCCCAGCAGACGATTTTGGACAAGGTCTGCATGGCGTCCCAGCCCGGATCAAATTTGGTGAACTTTTTAATGATATAACAGAGAATAATCAAAAAGGCCGGTCCTGCGGCAAATGCAGATGCCAGAAACCGGGGTGCCAGAATGGCGGTCAACCAGTAGCCGCGGCCGGGAAGACCGCAGTACAAGAAGGCGGTTACCGTATGGATACCAATGGCAAAGGGAATGGATATGTAAATCAGGGGTTTGACCCAGGGTTCGGGTTTAACCTGGTTTCTTTCCGCTTCCAATACCTTCCAGCCCACGATAATGTTTAAAAAGAGATACCCGTTGAGAACGAGCATATCGTAAAAAAGCATGGACTGGGGGGAGGGATAAAGCATAACGTTTAAAACACGGGTCGGCTGCCCCAGATCCACAACAATGAAAAGGATGCACATAATCAGGGAGGCAACCGCTAAAAACTCTCCCAGAATGGTGATCCGGTGAAATTTTTCATAGTCGTGGAGATAATAGGGGATCACCACCATGACCCCTCCTGCGGCAACCCCGACCAGAAAGGTGAAATTGGCAATGTAAAATCCCCAGGACACGTCCCGGCTCATCCCGGTGTTCATCAGTCCGTTGATCCATTGATCAAGATAGAAAATCCCTCCCAACGCCATCACGGCGAGCAGTCCGCCTACCCAGAGCCAATAATTTCTGCTTCCTTTAATCGCTATTTCAAGCATATTTGCTCTCCTTACATGACGTAGTAAACAGAGGGTTCGGTACCCATTTGCTGTTTACGTCTGATTGTATAATGTTCATTCAACATTACCCGGACTTCTGATTCCGGATCGTCCAAATCTCCAAAAACAATGGCACCGTCACTGACTTCGACACAATGGGGTATTTCACCCTGTGCCAGCCGCTCCGCACAAAAGTTGCATTTCTCAACCACCCCTTTGCTGCGGGTGGGGAAATCCGGATCCGTCACGTCGATAAAAGGGCGCGGGTCCCTGAAGTTGAAACTTCTGGCTCCGTAAGGGCAGGCAGCCATGCAAAACCGGCAGCCGATGCAGCGGTGAAAGTCCATCAGAATAACGCCGTCATCCCGCTTAAACGTTGCCTTGGTCGGGCAGGCCTTTGTGCAGGGCGGGTTCTTGCAATGGTTGCACAGAACCATAAAAGGCATGTCACGGTATTTTTCCGCCAGAAATTCATCTTTTTTATAGGGAAACGCGTAATGAAACTTTTCTTTCCAGATCCATTTGATTTCCTGGGTATGGTTCACCGGGCGTGTCCGGGGGTATCTTTCCGGATCCGGTGTATGGTTGAAATCCGGTACATTATGCTGTTTGTGGCAGGCTGCCGTGATCTGTTTTGCCATCTTTTCGGTTATCTTTTTGGTATCAATGACCATGCCCCAGCGGCCGGCGGTCAGCGCCTTTTTATTTTTGCTTTTCACCGCTTTGGGGGTATCGTGAGAAACAGATGCGGCAAAGTTCATTGCCGGAGCAGCACCCAACCCAATGGCAGCAATACCTGCTACTTTAAGAAAGCTTCTTCTGCTCTTTTTCATCATTCAATCTCCTTGGGGTTTGTGTGGCAGTCCCAGCAAGATGGTTCCACCGATGTATAGTTATGGCAGGAGTCACAAAATCTGGCTTTGTCTTCATGGCATCCGAGACAGGAATTATCACCGGTGGACAAACTCATGTTGAATTCCTGGCCGCTGGGTGTTGTATAGATGCGGTTCCCATCCCTGACCACGGAATCTCTCCACTCATCCAGCAAAGACATATGGTTGGCTCTCATCTCATATCTTTCCAGGACACATTTTTTGGCGTCTTTGGCTTTACCCAGCAACTCGGGTTCGGGCATGGCCTGTGTTTCCGTTATGACATTAAACCAGAACGGCGAAAGTACGGCCAGGGCAAAGACCACCAGTCCCGCAATGATCATATTTTTACTCATCGTCATCCTCCTCAACACCTGGAAGCGGTTCAAATCTTAAATCTTCCGTCCGTTTCTTTTCACCGGGCAGAATCAATGCATTCCCCACAAGCTCGTGAATACCGTAAACTTCCACATCCGGTACCCAATATTCGCACATGGTTGAAAGAGCAGCCCTGTCAATGGCGCAGATGGTTCCCAGTGTATTCACACCGAATTTATCATGAACCGATTTTAACGCCGTGGCTCTGGGAAGGGCACCGGCCATTCGAAGCTCCATGTTTTCACCGGCATTCAGACCTGAGCCCGACCCGCAGCAGAAGGTCTGTTCACGGATCGTGTTGGGCGGCATCTCATAGAATTCATCCACAACGTTGTCAATCACATATCTGGGTTCGTCCAAAAGCCCCATTCCCCTTGAGGTGTTGCAGGAGTCGTGGTAGGTCATGACACGGTTGACATTTCGGCTCTTATCCAACTCAAGTTTGCCGTGTTTGATCAAATCGGCCGTGAACTCGGTGATATGGACCATTTTAGTGGATGCCGCGTTTTCAAATACAGTACCGGTAATCGGGTTTCTGGGGATGTCCAGGAAATCGGCAGGCCCGTTCATGGTATCCATATACTGGTGGATGACACGCCACATATGCCCGCACTCACCGCCCAGTATCCATTTGACACCCAGGCGTTTGGCTTCGGCGTACATTTTGGCGTTCAGCCGTTTCATGGTTTCATGGGATGTAAAAAAACCAAAGTTTCCGCCTTCAGAGGCATAGGTGGACCAGGTGACATCCAGCCCGTATTTTTCTTTCAGGTATTGAAACAGGATCAGGTACCCCTGGCACGTATATGTGCCGGGATCGGCAAACACGTCACCGGACGGCGTGATGAAGAGAATATCCGCCCCTTTTTTCTGGAACTGGGGGGCACAGTTGACCCCGGTGACATCTTCGATATCTTCCACAAAAAAATCGAGCATGTCTTTAAATGCATGGGGCTGAATCCCCAGGTGGTTTCCGGTCTGGAAACAATTGGAAACCGGTGTGGCAATCCAGTCGATGTTCAGGCCCAGCAGGTTGAATATCTCACGGGCCATGATGGTTATTTCGGCCGTGTCGATGCCGTAGGGGCAGAAGACCGAGCAGCGCCGGCATTCGGTACATTGAAAGAAGTAGTACCACCACTCTTTCAGCACCTCCATGGTCATGGGCCGGGCGCCGGCAAGTGCGCTGCCGCCGGGAATTTTGCTTAATATTTTTCCGGCGGTGGAAAAATCATTTCTGTAAACACTTCTTAAAAGTTCGGATCTTAGGACCGGCATGTTTTTCGGATCACCTGTGCCCAGGAAAAAGTGGCACTTGTCGGAACAGGCGCCGCACCGGACACAGATATCCATGAAAATTTTAAATGTCCGGTATTTTTCCAGGCGTTCTCTTAATCCGTTGAAGACGATTTCCTGCCAATTGTCAGGCAGTTTCCAGTCTTCCTCTATCGGGTTCCAGGCTCTGGCATTGGGCAGGCTAAGCGTTTCGACACTTTCGGGTTTGGCAGCATAGCAGTACATCCCCGGAAGAATCTGTACATTGGATGTGGTATGCATCCAATTGCCTGACTTGTCATTGGATTTGGTGCCGTAATCAAGTTTATCTAGTAGTTCATCGGGTGTTATCTCAGACATTGTTTACTCCTTCTTATCCACCGGAAGACCGGCTTCAATCATTTTATCTCTGAAATGGTCTTCATACTGTTCATAGGTATGGGTGTCCACATCATAGTTCCAGGGGTTCACATGTCTTTTTGCACGCGTATTGTTTGCCATATTTCTCGTGGGGCTTAGGAAAACCCCTCCCATGTGCATCAGTTTGCTCAGGGGGAAATATGCTAAAAGAACACAGACCAAAAAGAGGTGAGCGTAAAACAGACCGCCAACACCCTCCGGAACCACCCAGTTAAAGGTGACAATGCCCATTGTGAGCGTTTTGACGCCGGCAATATCCATTTTGGTAAAGTATCTCATGGCAATGCCGGTAACCGCTATTCCAATAATCAGAAACAAAGGGAAATAGTCGGATGCCTGGGAGATATAGACCACCTTCCGGTCAAAAAGTCTTCTGGCAAGAAGAAACAGGCTCGCGGCCAAAAGAACGACTCCGGACAGCATCAGCCCCGGAAGACCGACTTCTAAAATCCCGTCAATTGTCTCAAGGAACTGAATGGGGAAGGGGACCGGGGAGGTAAAAAATCTGAAATGCCTTAACAGGGTTACTAAAAGTGCATAGTGGAATGCAAGTGCGCCTGCCCATAGAAAAATCTCAAGGGAATAGGAGATCCGGTTGGATGCATTTTTGTTGAATGCCGCTTTTGTGTTTCGAAACAGGGATCTGAAAAGAAAAATTTCAAGAACCATGCGCAAAAACACGCCGGTTGACGTATCCGGGTTGTCTATGGAATTTTGTTTTATCCAAGGCATTGATTTCTGCTGCCCGCAGGTTGTCGGAACCCTAAACGGCACGGCAGAAGATGCCCATTCCAAAACCTTGTATATAAAACCGGCCAGGAAGGCAACAATAGCCAGATAGGGGATAAAATAGCCAAAGAATCTCCGGAGCCCTGCTCCCTCAACCCCTGTATATGCTACCAAAAACAGTAGAAAAACAGTTATTAAGGGGATCAAGTACTTTTGACTCATAATTATAACCACCTCGTTAGTTTCTGTATGGCAAGCCTGAATTGCACATACCAGTTAAGATTTATGGGAGCCGACCAGATCCTTTTCCGGCAGCTCAGCGACTAAACCTGCCCTTTCAAACGCCCTGTGAATACGTCGCTTACTCTCAGCGGCTTTTAAAAGGAATATTTCTTCTTTGCATGACATCAATTTGTTAAACGCAGCCAGTGCGATCTGGTCAACAAGCCGATGAAAATCCAACAGCAGTTCCGGTTCGAGAATTTTTTCTCCAATCGGTTTAAGGGCAAATACAAAACTTACGGCATCGGAGGCGCAAAAAGATTGAACCGCTCGAATGCGGATAACGGGGTCCAGTTTTTTTTCAAGCGATTCCCGGGTGTATTCACCGGTGATATGGTCAAAGACATCTTCAATTGTTTCACGGGTGACCGCCCCGACAGGGTTATCGAACCGGTTGGCATCTTTGCCCAATACTTTTCCGGCCTGCTTGGGGTATGTGTCGATCGTCGCCTGGAACCATTGTTTGACAAACAAGGGTCTGTTTTTGGCAAGGGATTGTTTTAAAACCATTTTTTATATAAATATTCAATTAAGAATAAAATAATCTCCGATATATATTTTTTTTGAATGGTATAAACTTCCCTGTATTTTATGTCAAGGATTAATGGTTTAAAGCACCATTGTTCTTGTGTTTTCACCCTGAAAAATCCTGATCATTTATTGGATAACTATCTTTTCCTTGAATAAATGTCAGGGTTTGTTTAATAAGGGGGGCAAACAAAGATCCAATAAAAAGGCTTAATCTTAAAAACATTTAGGATGGTGAAATGATAAAACGGCTTGTAATTCTGGTTGTTGTCCTGATACTCATGGGCGGTTCCGCCGTTGCGGAAGAAACCGGATATGGAATCTCTCTGGGGTATGGAGAAGCAGACACGGATATTGATATTTACCGGGTTGGAATAAAAAAGGACTGGCCGGTTCAGTGGCTTGAGACGCAAGTGGGATACGTGTCCGGCTATTTTGAGCTGTCCTACAACCGCTGGGAGTTCGATGACCAGGATACCAACGGCGTTGCTTTTTCCCCTGTTTTTGCCTATTACTTCGGCGATAAGGATAATTCGATTCGGCCGTATATTGAGGGGGGGATCGGTGTCACCTATATAGACGAATACCGGATCGGCGGACGGAACCTGTCCACGAACTTTCAGTTTGAGGACAGGATCGGGGCCGGTGTCAGATGGGGGTTCATCGATTTGAACTTTCGATACATGCACTATTCAAACGCATCTATTAAAGGCCCGAATGACGGGATTGATATCTTTTTGTTCACAACGTCCATACAGTTTTAATTCCGGGGGGCGCCGGTTTAAACACACAGAACATAAAAGGCAAAAGATGTCATTGTCTATATTTGGGTTTATATCTGGAATGACGCCTTTTTTTATGTGCCGGTAATATCCATTCTCCATCGAGATTCAAATGGATTTGATTATTTCATATACCTCCATGGGTATGGTGTTGTTTTCAGAAGCGATCTGTTTAATGGTCTGATCTCCGGCAGCTCTGATATTCGCCTTTTCCAGCCGGGAAAGGGTCGTGTCCAGGTTCAATTCAAATCGGTTGCAGAATTGTTTTAACGTCATTCTGCCGAATCCGCTGGGTGTGGAATCCGGAAGACCGCCTGTTTTAATTGTTTTGTCTATGTTTGTCTGCTTTGCATCTCTAATGGTTTCAAAAATTTTTTGGGGGGAGATCTTGTTGGATTGACCAATGGATGCCAATGTCTCTTTCTCGCCGGTGACCGTATATCCTGCCGCTTTTAATTCCAGCATGCTTTTTTCAAGGCTCAGCCCGTTTTTTTGGGTAAAGAGCTTTAACGACGATAATTCGGCATGGCCATAGGGCGGCTCTCCATACTTAAGGGCTGCCCTGTCCTTGATTCCGGCATTGATATCCAGGATGCCTGAAAACGGCTGAATTCCCATAAGGGTTCCGGCAACACATACACCAACCAGAATCAATGCCGCATTAAACTCCCGGGTAAAGACGGTGAGCTGTTTGGATGCATTGCTCAGGTAGTGGACAATGGACCGCCAGTTATAATAGGTATGAAGAACCAAGGCGAGTAAAAACAGGATACCTGTATTGATGTGAATATCACCCCACTGGGTTTTTGACAGACCTAAAAATTTCCACCCCGCCCAATAGGCGATCCGCCCCTGTGGCACAATGTATAAGACAAAACTGGTGAGCACCATTACGACAAATGCCAATGCTGCCACAAGAGAGGTGATTTTTCTGATTTTCATGAGAATGCATCTCCTTTATACTTAAGGTAAATACAATGATCAATTCGGATGTCTTGCTAAACCGGCTGATTTTGCATACGATTTACAACTATTAGCAATTATTATAATTTTTAATTTGCAAGGAGAATGCCATGGGGCTTGTAATTTTAATCTGCCTGAATTAAAAAGACGAATCGTTCATTCATCTGTGATTAGTCGGCATATTAGATTCGCAATTCGGGTATTTTTTACGCGGTCAAGTGTTGGGCTTTGGGTAAATAGTATCCGAAATGGAGTAGCCTCTCTTTTATTTAGTAAGGAAAAATATGGAACCAATTGATATTTTAATCGATGACCTATCAAATCCTAAAGTGATCGAGTTTTTAAACGATCATCTCAGGCACATGGTGGAAATCACGCCTCCTGGTTGCGTTCATGCTTTAGACGTAGAGGCGCTGAAAAAACCGGAGATTACCTTCTGGACCGTATGGGAACGGTCCGTGCTGGTTTGTTGCGGTGCGCTTAAAGAACTTGATGCCACCCACGCAGAACTCAAATCGATGAGAACGGCTCCTTCACATCTGGGAAAAGGAATTGCATCCCGTCTGTTGGAACACATTATTACCGAGGCGAAAAAGAAAGGATATCAGCGCATCAGTTTGGAAACCGGTTCATATGATGCGTTTATTCCGGCCCGGCATCTCTATGAAAAATTCGGCTTTAAGTATTGTAAGCCGTTTTCAGATTATGATGAAAACCCCAATAGCGTATTTATGACTAAGGATTTATAATGCCTGATCATTGATGTGTGTATGGATGCAGGGGAACGTTAATTTAATAAAGATACAGACTTGGAACAAAAAAGGGTTAAAATTCTGATTGAATTTTAACCCTATCTTATGGTCAGTGGCGGAGAAGGAGAGATTCGAACTCTCGGTACAAGTTTCCCCGTACACTCGCTTAGCAGGCTAAAATGGAGTTTTTTGAAAATTTGGAAAGAAGCGAAGAAAGCATTTATTCAAGGGCTTTTCAAAATCTACAAAAACCTCAACTATCATCAAAAAAGCTATTTTTCAAAATAATTGACCCCATTTTGACCCCACTAAAATCAAAAATTTCGTTAATGACTATTTTCATAACTTGTAGACTAACAAAGGGATAGTTTTGGGTGAATTCTTAGTCTTAAAATTTCGATTTAATAAATAATAGTTCTCACATATTTAATTTCACCCTAATTATTTTATTGGGCCCTTGATTATTTAATTTGAGTGTTTTGATATTCACCCTGAGACATCTTGCTGTTTACAGTTTTAGAATAGGCTCTCCAAAGCTCCGTTCTTTTTTGTGGATCCAAAATAAATAAATATTCAGTATGGTTCATCGGATTTTGACTTGTATTACCAATGGTTTTTTTCTTAGATAATGCTATACGATAAGCAGATGGATAAAGTTCAAGCAATTCAGGGAATTTACCATTTGATATAAGGACGGTAGCTCCTCTTTCATACGCAAGGAGAGATGCCTGTGAGAGTCGAATTTGATCATTCCAATCAAAGACTATACTACCATATCTATCAAACTGCCCACGATTAACATTGGAATAGGTTGGATCACAATATATAACATCTCCTTTGCCAGCCTTTAATATGACATTTTCAAAATCTGCAGTAACAACTTCCATAGTTAATTTGGAGTTTTCCGAAGTACGTAAAATGTGAGAAACTTTTTTTAATGTTTTATTTTTATATAAGATATTGGGATTTCTATCTCCGCCTCCGTAAGGTACATTGAATTTATTATGTTTGTTAACTCTGTAAAGTCCACCAAAGCAAAGACGATTCAACCAAATAAATCTTGCGGCTTTGTTGATTTTATTTCGTGGTTTGTAGGATTTTATCTTATTATAATTATCTTTACTAATCTCCCATTTTTTCATTACAGATTCTACTTTATTCCAAGAGTCTCTAACTGAAAGATACGTTTCGATTAAATCATTGTTCAAATCAGATATGCAAAATTGTCGGGGAACAGTACTAAAGAACATGGCACCAGCTCCCAAAAAAGGTTCATAATAAATCCCATTTGATGTATTTAGAATTTTCTTCAAATAAGGTGATAGATTTTTTGCAAGCCAACGTTTTCCTCCAGCCCATCTTAGAAATGGTGTTACAGATTTGGTCTTTTGCATGTTTGCTTAAAAATATTTTATGGTAAAAGTTAAAATAATGTGGGCAATCATTATAAAATCATAACTTCTTGTAAGGGGTTATTTAATTTGATTACAAGCAATTTATCATCTCGTTGAAAAAGATTAATTTATTTTAATATATCCTATGGAACTGATAAATCCTCGATACTATATATCCAATACATACCATTAGGTTTTACATCGATGAAAGGGTGTTCATCTGGAACACGATATTTTATGACAGGATAATTTGATGATACTGCTTTTAAACACATTCCTAATGCATGAGGCTTTGATCCACAACAGATGTAAATAATATTTTGAGTATCAGGTTTATCAAATGTAGTCTTTTCAAGTTTTTCCCAAACCCCAATAGCATCTCCTGCATGAACCTTAAAGATATGCTTATTGTCAATTTTATATTGAGAAAACAACTTTTCATTGAATTTATAGGTTACTTCTTTATACTTCTCATCATAACCAGGATCTGGAAATAGCACAGAAACACTATCTGGTTCTTCACTCTCAACCAGTTGAATAGTTTTATTACCTTCGAAACCAACTGATACCAAGATCATCGTTCTTAAATTGGGTCTCCGTCTACCATAAATGTTTGGAATTTCAACAGTTTTCCAAGATCCTTTTGAGAATGCATTGCTAAAACCACTTTTGCTATCCTTTTTTTCTGGATAGTCACCCTCTGCGTAAAAAAAATTGATTTTTTTAAACAAACCTTTTTGGGCAACGAAAGCAAAAACAGTTAAAGCATAAAATCTTGGAGAGGTCGACAAATCGTAGAAGAAAGTTAATGGAGCGTCTTTTTTTTGAAATATTTCATAAATTTTTGATGTGATTTCCTTCTCTAAATATTTAATGTCTTTCGAATCACCTTCAATTTCATGAAGTCTTTTAGAATGCTCTTTAAGAAAATTTTTAATTTTCTTATCATGCTTTTTACGGAAACCGTGTTCATCTTTATTTTTAAAAAATACAATAATTGCATCTGTGAAATAGATATCTTTGACATCCAGAATTGATACACATCTCTGATCCCAACTTGGTAGAAATAATCCAATATCATAATTACCATACGCAAGAAGGGATACTTTATTGCCGCTTTCGGAACTTCCACGTAAAAAATTTTTTGAAAATCTTGTCATATTACATTCCACTAAAAAGTTCACCTTGCTGAGATTTAGCTTCAGGGTCGTTGGCATTGTATTTGTATAATAAACTCTCAACCACTTTTTTATGATGTTCTTCATCAGTTGAATTGGTTAGCTCAAATAAATCAAACATTGATATTCGAAGTTCATATTGAGCTCCACGATAAGAGAGCTCATATGCAGGGGCTAATGAAGTATGTATTTGGAATCGCCATCTTTTCTCTTCGCCTTTTAACATTCTAAGATAGCCACCCTCATAAGCTTGATGAATTAAATCAAGTATATAATCTTTTTCAAAAACAGTTTGCTCAGAGGTGTTTAATACAAATTGACCTTTCTCGTTTGAGGCTAACGATTTACTCCCTGCATTTTTTTGAATGGAGGACGTCAATTTAGCTAAACCATCTACTAATTTAACAACCTCCCTTGGTGAAGTTATACTAGATTCACTAATCGTAGCCATTTTTTGCCAACTTGCTTCTCTTAATCCATCTGTTTGAGTTTTAGTGTTTAAGTTTTTGATTTTTATAAATTTTTTCAAGGGTTTTTTGGTTTCTATAAAAATGTAGTGCATCAGTAATAAGTAATCACGAATACAATTATCACTCATTTGTAAAACCATTTTATCGTAAGCATATGGAACTTTATGATTGATATCATTACATAAGCATAAAAAGGCCGCTACCATTCTTTTCCTAATTTCTGCACTTTCCTGTTTTCTGATTTTCCAACTCTCATCACTAGGGGATGGGATTGGTATCTTTCTTTTTTCAAATAAATACGCCTGGTATAAAGGATAATTATCTTTTTCTGCTTTAATTTGGTCCTTATAAAAAGGCGTCGACTCTAACTCTTCTGCCTTTTTAAACCAATAATTACTAATATTTTTGTTTTCGCAATTATTTAATTCAATTTCTAATAACTTATTTATATTCAATTTGCCCAAAAGCTTTGTTAGGTTAAATTCTGTTAAAGTGTTTCCAAGCCGTGCATTGATTCGCCTAAGAGAGACACCTTCAACAAATTCTCTGAAATTTTTATCTGACATCTCATTTAATTCAATTATAACTCGGTCAGCACGTCCTGTAGAAAGGTTGGGGATATTGGTATCATATAATTCATCAATCTCAGTTGCATAGGAGACAACAAAAAAAACTTCAGACTCTGACATTCTAATCATTGAATTTATTAGTGTTTTTTGAAATTTACTTAAAACTTCTGATTCATCAAAGCTTACTTTTATGTGCCAATAGCCGTCATCACGTGGAGAAGATTCATCGCATAATTTGCAAATCTTTTTTGCTATTTTCCTACCGATTGATCCAAGGGGCTCAATTGGAAATAAATCAATAATCTTTTCAGGATCTGAGTCGTTTATTGCACTTCTTGCCATTTTTTGGTGTAATTCAGATATTATAGACGACAGTGAAATGAAAGAATTCGGTTGGATTGAAATAATTGGACTAGAAAGTTTGAAAAAAAGTTCAAATATTTCAGTGGTAATTATGTTTTCATCTTTGATACTAATATTTAAGCATCCTTCATTTGTTAAATTTGCGAGTGCGATAAATAATTCTTCGAGCCATAATAAATCGATATATAGCCCAGTTATTATTTTTTTTAATTCTTCTTTTTTTGAAGGTATCCAACC
Source organism: Desulfobacula sp. (assembly GCA_028280105.1). Lineage (GTDB taxonomy): Bacteria > Desulfobacterota > Desulfobacteria > Desulfobacterales > Desulfobacteraceae > Desulfobacula. Next base: position 36,397 of record JANQML010000248.1, read on the forward strand.
ATCAAGTGAACTTATGTAGGAATTGGATATTTTAAGATATATCCCAATAAGCCCAGATTCAAATAGATCTTCATTAAGGGCAAACTTTAGGTTTTCGTTATATAATCTTTCTTTCCAATTTAATGAGTTTAATAAGGTAGTTTTGCCCGTACCTCTACTCCCAATGAGATAGATTGGTTTGATCAATTTAAGCTGTGAAAAAATATCCTCAGGTAAATGATACAAATGAACTCTTTCATGCTCAAAACGATCTAATGTAAAGGGTGAATTATCCATTAGGGCACCACCTTTTCAACATGCCAATAGTTGTTATCTTTTTCTATATTGTTAATTTCTAATAGACCAAACCAGTAAGCTTCAATCAAGCATTTAACAAAATCTTCTTCATCAATTTGATCTTGGGCTTTTGTTAAATGGGAAACTAATTGCTTATAGCGGAATGGGACTCCAGAAGGGATTTCTGCAATTAAATCTTTTGAATTTGAGCTTAGAAAAAGAACACTATCTTTAGGTGAAACAAAAGAGATGTTTTTATGTACTAAATCGGTGTGCCCATCATTTGAGATTCGGTACATCTCTACAGTACAACCTAATGGAGTACCTTCATTATTGAATTTAATATCGAGTATATTAAATCCTTCAGTAATTTTTGGAGCTGATACAGTAATAATAGGGTGGCCATTATTTTTTATATCAATAATTTTTTCTATAGGATCTGAATGAATATGTGCATGGCAGTATAAAATTGGAGCACCACATTTCCCTAACCTTGATCTAACGAATCCAGAATTTAAAAGTTCAGTATACATATCAAATCGCGGTATAGTTTGAGGTAGTAGGTTGTGATGGGAAACTAAAATAGGAACACTATTGGTGCTATTATCAGTGATATAGTCACAAATACTATTAATATCTTTTTCCAAAAAAGCGGGCGTGTCCAAATCCTCTCCTAAAAGTTTAAAAGAGTCATCATCACCTTTCTTTTTTGCATAATCCTTTAGTATATTATGAAATGCATCTCTTATATCTTCTGGATAACATCTTTTCTCACCACATCCAATACAAGAGTTCAACGGGAAAATACTAATATTTGTATTGTCTATTATATTTGTTATTGTTGGGTCAATATCATCATATTTAAAAAATTCACAACCGTTATTGGACCACGCCTTTTCAAGATCTTTAAATTTTTCCTTGTAATTGTCTGAAGAATGATCAATTTTTTTTCTATCAATGTCGTGGTTGCCAGGAACAACTATTATTGCTCCATTATTCCACTTGGATTTATCATCTAATGATAAACTTTTTTTTAAACTTTTTACGGCTTCTTGGTATTCAGCATAATTGCCAAATGTAGATAAATCACCACAAAAAATTACACCATTTATTCCCTTCTGACTATCACGGGCTTTTGTTATTGATCTAATTGCTTGTCGATATGGCCCGATAGTAGTTTTCAACGCCAATTCAGATGGGAAAGCTTGATCTTTGCTGTCTTTAAAAATTGCTGCTATCGCCTTTGAGTAGTGGATATCGCCAATTTGAATTAATCTATAAGAGTGCATATCTCTCTCCATTAACAGCAATCACAAATTTCTTTTGTTGCCTTATTGACTGTAGAATTTGTTTGTTTTTTTAGAAACAGCCAAATTAATGAAAGTGTAACATACAGTTGCATCTATAGCATTTTAATAGCCACTGAACCATAATTATTTTGGATGACTATATTGTTTCCTCCATAGAATACTTTATGGGTGAAATTTCCCCAATATCGAGTTCAAATCTTTGGACTATTATAAAAAGTTATTCGACTATAAAGTGTATTGCAAATCCACAATAGCAATATGGTGTTAGCGCCGGTGTGATAATGACATAAAACAACCGGTTTAAAAATGTTTGGCAAAATCAGGCCGGTCCATCCGCTCAATAGACCGACCCTCCAATACCTACTTTGTTACTTTTCGCATTCGATAGCTATCACCTTCAATCAGAACAGCCTCGGTATGATGCAGAAGACGATCCAGTAATGCGGAT
>JANQML010000249.1 GCA_028280105.1 Desulfobacula sp.
TGATTCGGGACAAAACGGCCCCTGTCTCATGCTCGAAGGCCATACCGATGTGGTCTCAGAAGGCAATCCCGACTTCTGGCGGCATGATCCGTTCAGCGCCGCCGTTGAGGACGGAAAGATATACGGCAGGGGCGCCTGTGATATGAAGGCGGGCCTGGCGGTCAACCTGCTCACCGTCAAAACCCTGATCCGATCCGGGATTCCGTTTAAAGGAAAAATACGCCTGGGCCTGGTCTGTGACGAAGAAGAGATGATGCAGGGAATTCTGCACTATATCCGGAACGAACATGCCGATGACGTCGACGCCTGCCTGGTATCTGAACCGGAAGAGAACATGCTCTGCCTGAGTATGAAAGGGGCGTTGAGGGCCATTGTCCGGGTAAAGGGGAAGATGTCCCACGGGGCCATGCCCCTGACCGGGATCAACCCTGCTCCCCGCATGGCACGGATCATCCTGGCCTTTGAAGCCTATGAAACGGATCAGAAAGACCGTTACGGCCGGGATGAATTTTTAGGGTGGCCGTCGGTCACCTTTACCGTGGTACAGTCTCCCCCGGAAGGGGAACCGGCGCAATTGAACGTCATGCCGGCCGAATCCGTGGCATACGTGGATATCCGCACCATCCCGGGTCAGGATCATCAAACCGTCAAAAGAGAGTTACAGGAAATCCTGGACCGGCTGGCCGGGGCTGATCCTGATTTTCATGCCCGGATCGAATTTATCGCGGATAAACCCGTGGTCAGCATTGAAAAGGACGAACCCATTGTCCGGGTGACGGCCCGGGCATACCGGGACATCACGGGCAAAGCCCCTGTGTACGGCGGCGTTCCCGGTGCCACCGACGGCACCTTTCTCAGGGCTTTAAAGGGGATTCCCTGCCTGGTGAACGGCCCCGGCCCCAGACACCTGCCCCACCAGACCGACGAATATGTGGAGATTGACGAACTGGTCGAATCGCTCCGGATCTATCTTTTGTCGGCCTTCCGGTATCTGAATTCCGAGTTTTGATACGGAATCATCCCCAATGTTGCATGAAAAGTATAAATTTCAGAGGTAAGCTAGCTTTATAAAAAACATGTTATAAGTCGGAATTAAATGGGAAGGAAAAAGTGTTATTTTCAAAACTGTTTTGATGCCTGTAATTTTTTTGAGTTTTTTTTATCATAGACTTGGCCCTCCTCAGGTCTATGATCGCATGGACTATATGGGGGGTATTATTTTTTCAAAATAAGGGCGGGGTCCGGCTGGATCGGGAGGGGTAGAACTGGCAACAAAAAAAACTCGCTACATAAATAGACTTATCTGCCGCTCATCAGCCAAGTCGAAAACACCAAAAAACAAATAATCTTAAGGTGCTGAATATTAACAATAGTCCTGGTTTTGATTCGGCATTTCGAAAATTCTGTTTTTTATATTGTCTTCAGTGGGAATCTTAAGAATTGCCGATTCAGATCAGAACTGCCCCTCTGTGAACCCTTGGAGAGAGGATAATGCAAGTATCTTTGATTTTTTATTTTACCTGAGCTTCATACTGTTAGCGCCGGTGTGATAATGACATAAAACAACCGGTTTAAAAATGTTTGGCAAAATCAGGCCGGTCCATCCGCTCAATAGACCGGCCCTCCAATACCTACTTTGTTACTTTTCGCATTCGATAGCTATCACCTTCAATCAGAACAGCCTCGGTATGATGCAGAAGACGATCCAGTAATGCGGAT
>JANQML010000252.1 GCA_028280105.1 Desulfobacula sp.
TGGCCGGATGCCTTTAATTCGCTTCAGGATGCATTGGCGGCAGCTGTTGACGGAGATCAGATCTGGGTGGCGAAAGGAACGTATAAGCCGGACCAGGGCATCGGTATTACTGCCAAAGACAGATCCGCCTCCTTTTTACTTAAAAAAGGGGTAAAGGTTTATGGCGGGTTTAGCGGTAGTGAGACCAGTTTGACCCAAAGGGACTGGCGGAAAAATACAACGGTATTAAGCGGCGATCTGGACGGAAATGATACCCCGGATTTCCTCAACATCGAAGAGAACAGCTATCATGTTGTTACGGGCAGTTCAACAGATGCAACAACCGTTCTGGACGGGTTTACAATAAGTCACGGTAATGCCGACCTGGGTACCGGCCTGGATTCCATAGGCGGCGGTATGCTTAATAGCCAGGGCAGCCCTTATGTGAAAAATTGTATTTTTGAATATAACCATGCCGGTTCCGGTGGCGGCGGTATGGCCAATACGGAACAGAGCAATCCCGTGATTGTCAATTGTAATTTCAACAATAACGCCGCCAATTTCGGCGGCGGTGTGCTGAATATTAATTCCAGCCGCGCAGTCATTAAAAACTCTGTTTTCACACAAAATAAAGTCCAATACGAGGGAGGCGGCATATTAAACAGCTATGGCTCTGAAACGGTTGTTAACGGATGTACGGTAAGCAACAATACCGCCGGTTCCGGTGGCGGGCTGGCCGGGTTTCAGGACAGTGTTCTCGACATCGAAAATTCAATTGTCTGGGGGAATGTTGCACCTAACGGGCCGCAGATATACCAGAAAAACAACTGCACCTTATCCGTTTCATTCAGCAATATAGACGGCGGTGAGAGTTATATTTACAGTGTTTACGGCAGCAGTATTTCAGACTATTCAGGCAATATTTATGCAGATCCCATGCTGGACGCGGATCAGCATCTGACGGCCTCATCTCCCTGTATCAATGCAGGCAATCCTGATTCAACCCTGCTTTTTGATATGGATGACGAAGAAAGAACATCACATCCGGATATGGGAGCGGATGAGTTTATAGACTCGGATATGGATGGTATGGCCGATTTCTGGGAACAAAAATGGTTTGGCCATCTCGATCAGAATGCGTCCACCGATGCAAATGGAGACGGTGTTGCGGATTTTTATTCCTACCGGTATGGCCACAATCCGTTTCAGGATGACTGGACCTTCACCGTCCAGGATGACCTTGTCATCATCGAAGATCAGACCCGGGTGACAATCATGATACTGGACAATGATTATGATATGAAAAACGGTCTGGATACAACGTCCGTTCAGATTGTCGATCCGCCTTTGCACGGAACCTGCGAGGTCAATCCTGACGGGACCGTAGATTATACCCCGGACCCGCTGCGCTATGAAAAAGACTCATTTACATATACGATAAGGAATTCTCTCGGGGAAATTTCAGAGCCTGCAACCGTATCAATCGTAATCTCGCAAGGCGTTCTCACCTTTGTCCGGGATTTCAGCCTGGCCGGAAATATGGATGATGCAGAAGAGTACCCTGAAGGGAAAGCCAATCTGACGGATGACGATCTTGATCTTTCCCAGACCAAGGTTGCCGTTCTTTTTAAAAATCTGGGTATCCCGGCAGGTGCCGTCATCAAAACGGCTTATATCCGGTTTACAGCCAAAGAAGAACGTATCGCGCATGCCTCCCAGACAATTTACGCCGAATCCGCCGATAACCCGGCGGATATATCGGAAGCCCCCGGAACCCCGGGGTTTGCCAAATTGTTCGATATATCCGGAAGGCCGTTGACCGATACCTCTGTGAAGTGGGACGACATATCCCCCTGGGATGAGATCGGCCGTGAATATAAAACCCCTGATATGAAATCCCTGGTACAGGAAATTGTTGACCGGCCCGGATGGGCGCCGGGCAATGCCATCCTCTTTATCACCATGGAAGGCATCGGAAACCGCACCGCCGTATCCTATGACCATGACCCGGCACAGGCCCCGGTTCTCCGCGTTGAATACTCACCGGCAGATATTTTTCCCGGTGCCGTATTTGAATCCAGCCCTGCGATCATTGCTCCCGGCGGGCAAAGCGTTCTTTCCTGGAGTGTTGATGACCCTGAGGCAATTATTTCCATTGACAACGGTAAAGGGCTGGTGGGTCCGAACGGTTCCTGGACGGTTTCACCCTCTGAAACAACGACATACACGTTGACGGCAGAAGGTGAAAAGGGAACAACCCGGTTCCAGTGTACGGTTGAAGTCGATAACCTGCCGCCGGCCATGATTTCATTTTTCCCGGGAAATAACACAACCATAGCCACCCAGGGAAAACCGCTTACTATCGCCGGCGCTTTCGGGGACAACACCGGGGGGATCAAGTCGGTTACCCTCCTTGACGGACAAGGCGTCGACATTACCAACGATGCAACCATAACCGGCAACACCATTGAATATACCATCCGGTCTCCGGAAGATAAACTTTATACATTCAGCATCGTTCTTGAAGATGATTTCGGGAACACTTACACCCATGATATCTCTTTCACGGCGGATCACACCCTGCCTGTCACCACACCCAGTATCGGTTCCGGGAACTATACCGGCCCGCAAGCCGTCACGTTAACCAGTTCTGAAGACGCAGTCATCTATTACTCCACGGACGGGTCACCGCCTTTCATTGGTTCGGAGAACACCTTTTTCCAGGCGTCTCCTGCGGGGGATATCATCATCAAAGATACAACCCGGTTACAGTTTTTTGCCGTTGATACGGCCGGGAACAAAGAATCGACAAAAAGTGTTTATTACCATTTCGGTGAAATGGGCGAACAGGTCACCGGATTGTCAGCCATCTATAACGACACCCTTAAACAGGTACAGCTCACCTGGGATCAAAAGGCCGGTGTTCAAAAGTACAGTGTATACCGGTGTATGAACATAACCGATATCAATATTCTGAACAACAGCCGGACCTATCAATATCCGCCGACCCAACGGTTGAATATCGGGGAAACCCCTGATAACAGCCCCTCGTTTACAGATACCCAAAACCTTGTGAAAAGCGGGACTTACTATTACGGGGTTACATATACCGACGGCAATGGAAAAGAGTCGTTGATTTCCAATCTGATAGAAGTGGGTATTGCAACCAATGACCCGCCTGTTTCAAAAGAGGAGGCTGTTTCAAGGGCGGTTTCATGGCTCCAGAATAACCAGAACAAAAACGGAAGCTGGGGCAACGGCCCAAGACGGTTTCTTTCAACCAGCCAGGCCTTGAATGCCCTTAAGCTTGCTTCCGTAGAAAATGCAGGTATGTTTTACGGTCTTTTCTACTTAAGGGGGAACCAAGCGGATAATACCGATTATCTGGCAAGAAAAATCATTACCCTGTCCGGTCACGGGCAAAATGTTGACCAGCTTGTTAACACCATGATTTTAAAGTCAAATATTCAGGGAACCCGGTTATACGGATGGGGGCTGACCCCTCTGTACGGGGTGGATGCCCTGAATACGGCACTTGCGTTAAAAGTGCTTTCCAATCTTAATCTCGGCCTTTTAGATTCAAACGGCAATCCTGTTGTGCTCCAAAGCTGGGAGCCCCTGCAAAGCCGGGAGGCCCTGAAATTCGGATGGGTCCCCCAAAAGGACATCAGCCCCTTTGTCTCTTCGCTGGTTTACAATATTACAAACCCGGACGGCATTATCACCGGCTGGCTTGCGGAACTGCAGCAGGCAAACGGATCATTTGAAAACAATATCATCGATACGGCCGGGGTCTTGATATGGCAGAACACGATCGTGAGCAATAGAGAAAACGCATATGATTTTTTGATTTCAAAGCAGAACGTAAATGGGAGCTGGGGGGATGATCCCTATCTAACCGGGTTATGTCTGGAGGCATTGCTGAAATGATTAATGCGAACAATAAAATAAAAACAGATAAGATCACAGGACAGGCAAAAATGGATGATAAAAACGTGTGCAAACCCATATGGACGGTCTTTATATTCTTGTTTTCCTTTTTACTTTTATCTGCTGCCGACGGGTTTGCAGACCTGCCGGGTCCTGAGTATCTCACGGAGAATCAGACGGAATGCCGGTTTACCGATGAACTGGTGGCCCTGGCGGACCGGCTTGAGCACGATCCGGTAAAGATCTTTAAATGGGTGTATGAAAATATTGAATCGCCAAGGCCGTATTATCCGGACGCTGTGCTGTGGTGGATTCCCTTTTATAAAAAGTCTCGGCTGGGCGCCCATGCAACGTTTATTGCCGGCCGGGGCAATCACTGGGACACCTCTTCGCTTTTAATCACCCTGTTGAGAATATCCGGTGTGCCTGCCAGGTATGCGCGGTATGAAAATACCGGTGTTGTCTGGGTGGAGGCATGGCTGGAACAGGGAAACTACAGAGACGGCAACGGGCATTACAGTACGGGGCAGTGGGTTCCCATGGTGCCCTGGTTTAAGGAATACCACCTGGAAAAGGGCCTGGATCTTTTTCCGGAGGGGCAGATACCGGCAGGACTTGATTTTGATTTTGATGCATACCTTAAAACCGAAGAGGGGATCAGAAACCAGAAACCGGCCCATGCCTTTGAACTCTATGAACAGAAACTGCAGGAGTATCTGTCACAACACCATCCCGGTCAAACCCTGGACACGATTGCATATAGAGAAAGGGCCAAGGCGTTTGGCCTTTCCATCCTCCCGCCTTCACTTCCAAAGGAGTTGAGCCTGGCTCATCCGGTGGTCACATTTGCCCAGATCCCGGATTCGGAAAGAGTCCGTTTCATATTTGACGTTAAAAAAGAGGATGGAGACGGCAATAAAGAAAATGATGTTGTCCTGTTATCATATACCGCTGTTCTGCCGGCCATTGCAACCAAGCGGCTCTGCCTTGATTTTAAAACCGAGGCCGGCGGGTTAAAGCCGGTGTTTAAATTAGACGGTGTTGTCGTTAACGGGGGGCAGGCCGGTGACCCGGGACTGTCATCACAGGAAAAATTTTATCTGTCCTTTAAAGGGACCGACCTGCCGAATGAAATAGATATACCCGCGAAGACCGCCGGCACCCTGATCCATATCGGGCTGGATGTGCTGGCGGCATCGGAACAGAATATTTTCAGGCTGAAACAGGAGATCGCCGGCCTGGACCCGGCCCTGATGGACGCATCCTCTGCCCTGGAAGACCGGGAACAGTTTCTCGGAAGGATCGGAATGATTCTCTCCGAAACCTTTTTAATGAGAAAATTTAAAAATTTTACACGGGTGGATGATGTGTTTCACACCAAAAGGCAGTGGGAATCATGCCCGACCTTTATCTATACCGACCCCGTCGACGTGGGGGAGGCCAAGGAATCCAAGTTCTGGTTTCATCCCCGGTGGAGAATAGACGCACGGACCAGCCATTCCATATACAAGAGAATCGGAGATGTATTTAACTATCTGAGTAAAACGGATCCGTTTTACCAACTGACCCGTGACCTGGGCATGTATGCGGCCTCTTATAACGAAGGCATGATCTTTGAAGACTGGCAGGACACCGCAGGTGCCAACACCATCAAAGGCCTGATGATTGCGTACCAGGATCCCAATATAGAGGTTCGAAGTCTGGATGAGACTGACATTCCCATGCTGGAGAATATGAGAGATAACCCCGGCTCAGATCCCGAGGCATTGGATGCCGCCACCCTGAACCGGTGGATAGAAGAACTCTCCAAGGGCCACACCATCCTGGCGCCCTTAAAGAGGATACGGTTCAGTGACGACATCGTCAGCAGTGTTTCCCTGGTAAACAGACCGGACGGGGGGGTTGCCTATCTGTTCGGTATGGACCATGGTGGAGCAGCAGCAGCGAGAGTAACGTATCTGACCCGTATTGTGAATTCCAAAGAGATAATGGATACGTTGACTGAAGAACAAAAAACTTTTTTTCAGATACAGCTTGTTAACGCCAAATTGACAATGGTTGCCGAAAATATAAGATTATGCGCAGAACTCTCCCCCTACGGAGATCCCGTCAATATGGTGAACGGCGAGTTTTATACGGATGAAAAACCGGATTTTGCCATCCCGGCAAAGGGGTTTGACCTGTCCGTCATCCGGAACTATAAAAGCCAGTTGATCTATAACGGTATCTTCGGGTATGGATGGACATGGAACCATGCAGAGCAGATCATCCCCCAGAACAATGGCGATCTTTTATACTATGGGAACAATTCGCTTCCCCAGAAATTGACTCATAACGGGGACAACACCTATCAGACCGCTCCTGGGGTCACCTATACGGTTGTAAAAGAGCAATCCGAATATAAGGTGAAATTCCGAAATAAAACCGAATATATATTTAATGCAGACGGTTTTTTAATTAAAAAACAGGATTATTACGGCAATTTTCTGTTATTTGAATATGACCCTTCCCATGCGGGACGGATTGTAAAAATGACGGACGCGTTAAACCGGAGCCTTGTTTTCACCTATAACCTCAACGGCAAGGTCGAGAAGATCGAAGATTTTACCGGCCGGTTCTGCAGCTACGGGTATAACGGGGACAACCTGGTCTCGTTTACCGATCTTGAAAACAACGTCACCCGGTTCGAATATCTGGAGAACCAGGTCAACCCCTTAAACAATCACAATATGTCCAAGTATATCCTGCCGAACGGGGATTTCCAGGAGATCGGGTACTATGGCAACGACCAGGTCTCCTGGCACAAAAACAAAGAAGGCGGGATGCTGAATTTCTTTTTTTCCGAGATCAACCGGTACGGTGAAACCTGGAACGAAGAGGGATACTACAGAAAGGTCTTTTTTAATGAAAACAACGATGAGATCCGGGTGGACAATGAGGACGGCACCATTACGCAAAAAGAGTACGACACCTATCACAACGTGATTAAATCCATTGATGGAAACGGCAATGTCACCACCTATGACTATGGGCCGGATCCGTCCAAAAGGCTGCTGCACTCAAAAACAGACGGCAAAAACCAGACAACCGTCTATGCCTATGAAGATTCTCATTTCCCCTATAAACCTTCCCGGATAACCGATCCCAGGGGATTGATTACCCAACTTTCCTATTTCCCCACCGGACAGTTGAAGTCCAAGACCGTCGGTGTGGGCTTTGTCTATGACACGGATCAACGTCTGACCGCCTCTCCCGGGGCTCCGGGATTTACCACCACCTATGAATATGATGTGAACGGCAATCTGATAAAAATAACCGACCCGGAAGGCAACACAGAGACCCTGACCTATGACACTGAAGGACTTCACAGGATCGGTTTTACAGACAAAAACCTGAACACCATTCATTTTGATTATTACAAACCCGGGGACCATCAGCCCCCCGGTCTGCTCAAAGAGCAGAAGATCCTCTCCCCCCTCTATCCCCAGGGAATTAAAACCCAATACCAGTATAACAACTATAATCTGAAGACAATTGTCACCGATGCTGAATCCGGAATTACCTTCCAGGAGTATGATATCAACGGTCAACCCACGGTATTGGTCCGGCCTGACGGAAGCATGATCGAAAAAATTTACAACCCTGCCATCGACATTGTCCGGGGCGGCAAAGTCAGGGAGATCATCGATCCCATGAACAATTCCACCCGGTTCGAGTATGACAGGCTCGGCAACATCACGGTTAAAATCGACCCCAGCGGCAATAAGACCCGCCTGGTGTACGACGGGCTGAACCGGGTTATTTCAAAGACAGATGCCCTTGGAAAGACCGAATACTTCACCTACGACGGAAATGGAAACGTCTTAACCCACATGGATAAAGAGGGCCATACCACCCGGTTTGCCTATGATGTGCTGGGCAACCTGATCGAATCGACCGATCCCGAAGGCAATGTCACCGTTTATACCTATGATGAGAACAACAACCGGGTAACCGTTACAGACCCCAATCAGGTGGTCACCCGGTTCAGTTATGACGGACTCAACCGGCTTGAAACCAAGGTGATCGGGTCCGGCAGCCTGGATGAAAGAACCTTCCGGTACCGGTATGATATATTCAACCGGCTGGTAAAGGAGATCAAACCGGAGGGCAATTATGCCTCGTATCAGTATGATCCGGCCGGCAACCTCACCCTGAAGGTCTTTTATGACAACACCGGCCTGGAGATGAAACGCGAACAGCGAACCTATTATGCAGATGCCCGTAATCTTCTTGAAAAGCTGGTTGTTGATCACGGCAAAGGCGGCC